>CAJXLO010000009.1 GCA_913056525.1 uncultured Psychroflexus sp. | reverse complement strand
CCATTACCCGTTATGCTGCCGGTAAATTCATCAAACTGTCCCAGATCTTGCGCATTGTTCTTAAAGATGATCTGACCATTGTTGGCGATTTTATTATTTACTTTTAAATTGCCAAAAATGCTAACTGAAGCATTACTTTGAGTAATCAAACTAGCAATTTCAACATTTGAGACATTATTGATAACAGGTTGATTGGAACCATTTAGAATATTGACAATACTATTATTTTGTGGTACTTGGTTATTTTGCCAATTAGTAGCATCAAACCATTCGTTGCTTGTTGTTCCTTCCCAATTAAAATTATTTGTAGTGTTCCGATATAATTTTGCAATAAATTCGGTAGTACCGCTTATTTCTGAATAATTAAATCCGGTTATCAACAAATCAAAATCGCCATCATCATCAAAATCAGAAAAGTCTATTGATCCAGTTATAACACCATCAAAATCAACATTAGGCTGATATTCGAAATTACCATTACCATCATTGATGTACAGTTTAATAATAATCTCACTTGAATCATTGTAGCCTGATATCAAAACATCCTGATCTTCATCACCATCAGCATCAGCAAAAGATACTGAGCCTAATTCTACATTGTCAAATATAACAGACGTGTTTTCTACAAAACTACCATTACCATCGTTTAAATATAAGTTTGTTGCTGGTTCGTTAGAATTATTTTCACCCGTAATCAGTAGATCTTGATCTCCATCATTATCTACATCTATAAAAGCAATAGCACTTCTCTGAACAGCTTCAAAAGAAGAACCCGTGTCTTCTATAAAATTACCATCTCCATCATTAAGGTATAAATTCGATATATTAACGTTTGTAATATCAAAACCTACAATTAATATATTGTTAAGACCAGTAATCATTAAGTCTTCGTCCCCATCATAATCAACATCGGCAAAAGCGATAGAACCAAATTCTACACCACTAAATGGAACTGAATTATCTTCTATAAAAACACCTAATCCATTGTTTAGGTATAATTTTGCAACTCGCTGACTGGAGTTACTAAATCCAGTAATTAAAACATCTTGGTCACCATCATTATCTACATCTGAAAAATCAACAGAACTTCTTTTGACACCTTCAATAGGTACTGATGTATCTTCTGTAAAATTACCGTTACCATTGTTTAAATACAAATTTGCAATAGAATCACCTAAGTTATTTTCGCCAGTAATCAAAACATCTTTGTAGCCATTACCATTCACATCTGCAAAAGCAATGGAACCTGATTGAACGCCTTCAAAGGGCGTAGATGTATCTTCCGTAAAATTACTATTACCATCATTTAAATATAACTTAGAAATTGGATTATTTGAGTTGTTCTCACCTATAATTAATATATCTTGATGTCCATCGCCATCAACATCTGCAATTGCACTTGAACTCAGTTGTACACCTTCAAAAGATGTTGATGTCATTTCTTCAAATTGAATTTGAGCTAAGGTTAAATAAGGTAGTAATAAGTATAACCCAACAAAAAAATAATTATGTTTTTTGGATTTATATTGCATTTTTACTTTTTAATCATTTTCTGGGTAAAACTATTTTGACCATCGTTCACTTTGACTAGATAAACACCAGTTTCTAATTTGGAAACATCAATAGCTTCATTAGTATGATGCTTTGTTGAAGAAAATACCTGCTTACCTAACAAATCAAATATTCGAATAGAAGCATAATTTTTTATACCAGAAATATAGAGTTTATCTTCCACCGGATTAGGATACACCTGAAATGCATTAGCCAACTCGTTATCGTTTATGCTAAAAGTATCAATTTCAAAGTCAATGCTAAAGCGATCTGAAGCCGTGCTTTGCGGAATGCTTTGATCGACCTGGAAGCTCACATCATTTTCACCATTGGTTAATAACGTTTGTTCTCCGGTGTAATGATCCGTTAAATAGGCATTCATGCCATCTTGTAGATTTGATAGATCAGCAACAAACACATAATCCGATTCGCTAAAACCAATGGTGAACAGCTCGAGCGATTCATTATCCGTAGGAATCGAGCGTTCTTCCATGCTTAAGTAATCGCCATTGTTCAATCTGGCCAAATTCTCATCGGGATTACCCAATTTGCCGGCATCAAATTCATCAGTAGCATTAGTAGCATTTTCATCAAAACTGATCATTAATGCATCAGCTTCGCGTTCACCATTTTGATAAGCATCATTCTTATAAAGCAATAAATTGAGTTTCATTTGCTGATCATCGCTAAAAACGGTGGTTGGTGCTGGATTTACGTCTTTGGCTGATTCCTGAAAAGTAATATCGGCAGCGCCATTAGTTAAAGTTTGAACGAAAACAGATTGTCCCGGCTGAAGAAATTGATCGGCTAAAGATGAACCGCCGGTAGTTCCGCCCGGTAATTGAACAGCTACATAAGCTCCGCGCGTGCTCATATTGGGATCCCAAATCCAATAGAAGTTGGTATTGACATTGGTCGATACAAGACTATTCATATCTACGATGGATTGATACGGATTACCGATCAGGCTGTAATAGCCGGCAACATTGCTTACGTTAAAAGTTTGATCACCGGTTAGCAGATCGCCTGTTGCGCGTAAAGTCACATCGCTATTGGGTGCATCTGCCGGACTAGAACTCAGGTCATAATTTCTGTCGCCACGGATAAAAATTCTGTAGGCTTCACCGGCTTGTAGCGTATTTGCTTTAGTATCGATAACCGGATTCCAGGCATTATCCTGATTGCCGGTAAATGTATTGTCAAATGTGTACATCGAAGGATTGCCCGTGATCGTTTGATCAACGCCATTGTTGCCGTTGTTGTTTCCGGTAATATGCGTTCCCAATCCTGCAGGTGAGTTGCCGCCTTCCTGCCAGTTATCGTATATTGAACCGCTGGAGTTCACCGCTGATGTCAAGAACCTAAAAGCTCGTGTTCCTTCGGTTTGCACAGGAATAAAACGTTCTACAACAACTTCTCCATTACCCGTTATGCTGCCGGTAAATTCATCAAACTGTCCCAGATCTTGCGCATTGTTCTTAAAGATGATCTGACCGTTATTAATCAAATTTGATTTCACTTTAAGCTTATCATAAATATTTAGAATCTTACCAGTGTTTACAGTTAATTCTTTTACATCAGCAAGGGAATTTTGGTTATAATTATCATCAATAATGACAGAATCATTCCCATCCGGCGTGCCATTGTTCCATGAATTATTGGTCCAGGTGATCATGTTACAAGGATTGCCCCAATTAGGTTTATGATCGATAGAAAGGGGTGAATTATCAGAAAAACCTGAAGGTGCAAAATTTAGTTGTCCTACACACCATCCAGAGATATCCTGATCGAATGATTGCGCGCCTGAAAACATAAAACCCATATAGGTAACATTAGATACATCCCAACTACCCAAAGCCTGATCATAGGAAGTGGCATCAAAAAACATATAACCCATTTCTGTAACATTGGATACATCCCAATTATTAAGTGGTTGATTGAACGACTCCGCATTATCAAACATGGAACTCATGTCAGTTACATTAGCAACATTCCAATTGACAAGCGGTTGATTGAACGTCTCTGCACTATCGAACATTAAACTCATATCGGTTACAGTGGAAACATCCCAATTGCTAAGCGGTTGATCGAATAAAACATTATTCCTGAACATTGAACTCATATCTGTCACATTAGAAACATCCCAGGAATTGATGTTTTGATCAAAGTTTGTGTTTTGTCCAGTTTCATAAAATAAGCGAGACATATCCGTAATGCCAGTGGTACAGGTTAATGCGATCTGTGGGTCATTGATGTCGGCGGCAATCAGTGCGTCCAGTTGTGCTTTCGTTCTTTTGGTAAAGGTTTTTTGTTGTCCATTGATCGTTACCTGACCGGAATCTCCTATATCAGCATGAGGACATTTGCAGGTATTATTCTCTATATAAAAACCACATGTTCCCCAAATAGGTTTGTGATCAGCAGCAAGTGGTGAGCCAACAGAAAAATTGGTGGGTTCGCTATTGATCTGCTCAACGCACCAGCTTGTTAGATCTTGATCAAAAGCAAATGCATTAGCAAACATAAAATCTGCGGTGGTAAGGCTGGATACATCCCAATCATTCAAAGCTTGGTTAAAAGATGGTGCCAAAGCAAACATATAGGCCATATTTGTAACGCTAGAAACATCCCAATTATTAATTGACTGATTGAAACCTGATTGCTGAAACATAAGTTGCATAGTCGTAACATTTGAAACATCCCAATCATCAAGAGGCTGATCAAAAGCGGCTGTTCGATAGAACATGTATTGCATTGTCGTTACGTTCGATACATCCCAAGAGTTGATGTTTTGATTAAAAGCATATGCAAAGTCAAACATATGACTCATATCTGTAACATTAGCGGTGTCCCAATTATCAAGCGGTTGGTTAAAACTGATACTTACATTTTTAAACATGCTATTCATAGTGGTTACATTAGAAACATCCCAGGAATTGATGTTTTGACTGAAATCAGTATTTTTAAATAAACTGGACATATCAGTAATCCCACTTGTGCAAGTTAAAGCGATTTGCGGGTCATTGATATCAGCAGCAATTAATGCATCGAGTTGTGCTCTGGTTCTTTTGGTAAAAGTTTTTTGTTGACCATTTATGGTAACTTGTTCAGAATCTCCAAAATTCGCATCAGGACATTTACAGGTGTTGTTTTCTACATAAAAATTACTACATGAAGCGCCCCAATCAGGTTTTTGATTACTTGTAAGCGGTGAACCATTTGAAAAATTGGAGGGTTCACTACTTATTTCTTCAACACACCAATCGGATATATCTTGACTGAACGACAGTGCATAAAAGAACATGATTTGCATATCTGTCACATTCGAAACATCCCAATTATCCAATTCTTGATTAAAAGAAGTAGCATTATAGAACATAGAATTCATATTTGTAACATTAGACACATCCCAACTATTAAGCGGCTGATTGAATGAGCTATTGCCATTGAACATAGAACTCATATTTGAAACGTTAGACACATTCCAATCAGATAGAGGTTGGTTAAAGGAAGAAAAATTAAACATATATCTCATATTTAATACAGCAGATACATCCCAATTATTGATAGGTTTATTAAAAAGATTGGTATTGAAAAACATAAAACTCATATCCGTCACATTGGAGGTATCCCAGAAATTGATATTCTGATTGAAATCAGTATCCCTAAATAAATTAGACATATCCGTAATTCCGCTTGTACAACTTAGTGCTATTTCTGGGTCATTGATATCGGCATCGATCAATGCATCGAGTTGTGCTCTGGTTCTTTTGGTAAAGGTTTTTTGTTCGCCATTAATCGTCACTTGACCAGAGTCTCCAAAATTCGCATTGGGACATTTGCAAGTGTCGTTCTCTACATAAAAGTCAGGATTATTTATACTTTCTTTTATTTCAAGGTCATCAATATTGATATCGTCTGCATTCACACCACTTCCCGTATTATCAGGTCTTATAAATCTAAGCTTTAAGTTGTCGATATTGCTTGCATCTATTGTATAGTTTTTTTCTTCCCAACTGGTGTTTAGGTTAGCCGGATCAATAATATCTAGATTATGCCATTCGTTATCATTCCAATATTCTACTTCTAAGTTCTCTCCTGCTTCTGCTGAATTATTACAACCGTTGTATATCGAAAAAGTAATTTCAATTTCATCTAGACTGGAAACATCAATGGTATTGGTTTCTGTGGTGTGAAAACCGCCTTTTAATTGCAGATAATCTCCATTCACGCCACCACAATTAGAAGCTATATAACTTTGACCGGCATCAGTTCTGCTCCAGCATGTATCAAAACCAGATTCAAAATCTTCTATAAATGGGATTGCTGAAGCAGCACAACCTGTTTGAAAGCTCTCGACTTGAGACCATTCGCTAAACTGATTGGTTCCGCATTTTGACCTTACATAAATATCATAACTTGTATTTGGGTTTAACTGCGTAAATTTTGCTTTGGTGAGTGATGGTTCTGGCAAACTCGAAGCATTAAAGCCTGAACCGACATTAGAAGAAAGGTCTGGTGAAGTTCCACTAGACATCACAACATAATCGTAACCTTCAGTTGAACCAATTTCTGCATCCCATGTAAAATCAACAGTTGTAGAAGTGATTGTTGTAACTTCTACATTTAAGGGGAAATTACAATTTGGAGTTGGCACGATCTTAATATTATCTAGACTAATATCATCAGCATTCACACCACTTCCCGTATTATCCGGTCTGGTAAATCTCAATTTGAAATTGGAAGTTAGGCCACTCGTTAATTGATATCTTTTAGTTAACCAATGCTTTTCTAGGTCAGAAACTGGATCGTAAGTAACTATATTTTCCCAGTTTGCACCATTCCAATAATCAACTTCTAAGTATTCGCCTGCTTCTGCTGGATTATTACAACCATTAATTATTTCCCAGCTTACATCAATACTGGATTCACCGCTTACATCAATGGGTTCAGTGATCGTACTATGAAAACCGCCATTAAGTTGTAAAAAGCTTCCCGTTTTTTCACCACAGTTAGAGGCTATAAAACTTGTTGAAGGGTTTTCTACTTGCCAACAATTATCTGTTCCATTTTCAAAATCTTCAAGATAAGGAATGGATTCTGCCGATTCAAAAACCTGAAAGTTATCAATATTAATATCATCTACTTTATAACCACTTCCTGTTCCTGCTGGTCTTTCAAATTTCACCTTAAATGATGATGACAAACCAGATGTAATGGCGATCGATTGCTCAGACCATCCTGAAGGAAGTTCTACAGGATCATAATTGGCTATCAATTGCCATGCAGTTTCATCCCAATAATAGACTTCTAAATATTCACCTACTTCTGCTGGCTCATCACAACCGTTGAACAGCTCAAAACGAACATCTACACTATTTGCACAGGTATTGCTTACATCTATCTCTCTTGTTATAACCTCATGAGCGCCACCTCTCATTTGTAAGAAACTACCAGTATTTGTGCCACAGTTACTGGTAATATGACTTTGAAACGAATTAGATTGAACCCAGCAGGCATCGAGTTCACCAGATTCAAAATCTTCATGATAAGGTAAACTGGAAATCCCACAATTAGGTGTCGCTTTTACTTCAAAATTATCAATATCAATATCATCTGCATTAGGACCACTTCCAGTTCCGGCAGGTCTGACGAATCTTACTTTAAAGTCTGATGTCAAACCGCTGGTTATGGTAAATAATTCTGGCGACCATTTGTCTCCTAGATTTGCCGGATCATAGGTTGTGATATTTTGCCAAACCATTCCATCCCAATAATCTACAATTAAATTTTCTCCAGGTTCTGCTACATCATTACAGCCATTAAAAATATCCCAACTGACATCTATACTGGATTGACCACTTACATCAATAGTGTTTGTTGTGGTTGTGTGATCACCACCATTGAGTTGTAAAAAGCTGCCCAGATTTTCTCTACAGTCTGATGAGATGAAGCTTGTGGAAGAACTATCTCTACTCCAGCAGGTATCAAAACCATTTTCGAAATCTTCCTGATAAGGAATATTAGCCGTTTGACAATTTATTTCCTCTATTAAAATGCCTTCTGTAGGGTTATTAGATTTGCCTATAACGTCAATTGCATTAAGATCAATGGTCAAAAGTATGAATGATAAAAGGAAAAAGTAGATTTGACATTTCATTGATATTCGTTTAAAGTGATAATCAAATTTAAATAAGAAAGACATCTATTTTAAAAAATGTCGTCAAACCTGCTGATATTGTCGTCAAAATGGAATTTAAAAGTTGTAAAATCACCTCAAACGCCAATCCTTTTCAAGACATACTGTTTAAAACTCTCTCCTAGCGGCAAATATTGATCTGCTATTTTGACGGTCATATCAGAAGCGTCAATCTCATTGACTTTTGATAAATTGACAATAAAACTCCTATGCGTTTGAGCGAATAATTTAGGATTGAGCTTTTTGTTGATCTTAGACAGCGTAATTCTTTCTAAGTGTTTTGAACCATCTAAGGTGTGAATATTGCAATATTTATCATCAGCTTCTACAAACAGAATTTCGTCCTGTTGGATTTTAATATACTTCGATCGGTTTTTAATGAAGATATGTTCAAAAGCTGATGTGGTATTTTTTTCTCGACCTTTTAAACGATGCTCTGTAGCTAAGGCTATCGTTCGTTTCAAGGTTTCTTCATCAACAGGTTTCTTTAAAAAAGAAAAGGCCACCAATTCCTTTGCTTGCTCAAAATATTTTTCATCCTGAAGGGAAGTGATGAATATGATGATCATATTGTCATCAAATCTTTTGAACCACTTACCTAGTTCTAAACCGTTCATCTCACCCTTCAGGTTGATGTCGATCAAAGCGATATCCGGTTTTTGTTTCTCAAATATTTTTAAAGCATTCTCTGCGCTTTCTGCTGTTCCACACACTTCATGCTTTAACTTCTCGACGATCATTTCAAGTTGTTGTGCAAAAAGAACTTCATCTTCTACGATTATGAATCTCATCTTTTATTCTAATTTTTTAGGTTTCAAAGCAAAGCTGATGCTCACTTTCGTTCCTTTTTGGGTGTTCGTAATATGTAATTGGGCTTGGTTTTTGTCTATAAATAATTTTATTAATCGTAGACCTAAACCCACACTTTGATCAGCGTTACCTTTTATCAATTGATCATTATTTTGCTTAATTGATTTCAAAATATCGGCAGGCATTCCTCCTGCTTCATCTTCTATGGAAAGCAAGTAATCTTCTTCACGTGTTATTCCGTTGATGATCAATCGGCTGTTCTCCGGACTCAATTTAATGGCATTTGATAATATATTTCGTATCGCTGAACTTATCATATTCTTATCTAAGCACAAGGTTTTTTCCTCAACAGTTTGATCGATCTTGATTTGTTTAATGTGGATCAAATTATCAAATAATTGAATGTTTTCATTGATTAAATCACTGATCTCTACATGTTCAGGTTTTGAGCGCAATTGGTCTTTGTTGGCTAATGACCAATCCAGCAAATTTTGAAGGAGTTGGTTGACTTTTGATAAGGCTAATTGAGATTCATTCCCTAATTGCTTCAATTTATCCTGATCGTTCTTTTTGATATGGTATTGAATGAGATCGCCCATACCTTGAAGGGCTAAAATAGGACTTCGCAGATCGTGAGCAATAATGGAGAAAAGTTGGTCTTTGGTGTAATTGGCTTCTTCTACTTGCTTCTTTTGTTTGTTGATTCGTCTCAATAATAAAATGATAAGTAGCACAACTCCTGCTAAAACAAGTATTCCAACCAAATAAATTTGACGAATACTTTTTTCCTTTTGATTGATGATCTCTAACTGGTCAATTCTTTCGTTCTTGAGATCGGTTTGATATTTAACATTGAGTTCTCTTTGCAATTCAGTTTTGGACGCTTTAAATATACTGTCTTGTAGTTCAGTTTTCTTTTTAAGTAATGAAAACGCTTCCTGAAACTCTTGTTTCTCTTTAAAATAATTTACTTTGGTGTCTAATATCTTTAAAACCAGCCGATTTGAATTAGAAGTTCCGATCTTACTTTCTGCATCATTAATGATGCTAAAGGCCTTTTCTGTATTTCCTTTTTTGATGTATAACTTGAAAAGCGATATTGATGTTTCTACATAAAGTTCATAATCTTGATTTTTTGATGCATACGCTAAAATTCCATCGAGTAGCTTTTCAGCTTTGTTAAGCAAACCTTGTTCTATATAATTAGAAGCCAGAACCGACTTAACTATATATTTATGAGAAACGAGCTTGTGTTCTTCAAAATAATTAATACTTGATGTATATTGCTCATTGGATGCTTTGATCTTTCCTTGAAGTGAATAAACGTAACCTTCGTTTGCATATATATAACCTAGAATCTCATCAAAATTATTAATGCTATCAATCGTTCTAACCCGTTTTACGACTGCTTCAGATTTTTCATAATACTTTAAAGCAAGATCAATATCATTAGTTTCTCTAAAATTATTACCTAAATTCTGAGTCAGATAAGCATAACTACTATTGAGCGTATCAATTCCTAAAAAATCCAGGGCTCTAAATTGAATATTTATCGCTTTATCATAATTTTCAAGCTGGGATTCCGCAAGCGCATAATCGTTGAGCGTAATCGCATAAAAATATTTCTGTTCCGTAGAGTCGATTACTTTTAATGCTTTTTTAGCATAAAGACGAGCATTCCTGACATCTTCTATGAGATCGTACATTTCGTTTAGCCAATCGTATATTTCAGCGAGTTTATTACTTGAAATCCCTTGACTCCATTCTTTTTCCTCCTTTCTTAATCGGGTCAATTCTTCTTTTAAAAGTGAAATTTTTTGGATACGGTATAATGAATCCATACGCTTTATTCGTAAATCTAATGCGGTGGAATCTGATTTAGCCGTTTGGTTTGCTGATTTTCTGGTTTTGAAAAGAAAATCTCTGGACAAAAAAGCAAGCATCAATAGGATGAAAATTATTGATGATAGCATAAAAAAACTTAACTTGCTTTTTTTCAAAAGATTAACGAATTGCTAGTAAGACTTATGGTTTTGAAAAGTAAATGTATCGTTTTTATGGTAAATGCAGTTATATATCCGGCTGATAATTTTATAAAAGCAGCAACCTTTTAGAACTCAAATATTAAACTTGATATAATTTTTGACACCGATTTCTTACAAAAAACTACTTTTCAAAAATTAAAAAAAATGAAATGTTTATTTGTAATAATTTTTATCATGGCTTTTAGTTTAGATAATTACACCGTGGTCAATTTTACTAAAAATTCTGATTTAAAAAACTGGAAGATCGTTGACGATGTCGTTATGGGTGGCAAATCATCAGGAAATTTAGAGATCAATGATGATGGTCACGCCGTTTTTTATGGTCATATTTCGCTGGAAAACAACGGTGGTTTTTCATCAGTTCGTTATCAACCGGAAAAAATAGCGCTCAACAATGCTTCATCAATACAGATCCGGTTAAAAGGTGATGCAAAAAAATATCAACTTAGGATCAAAGCCAATGCCAGTGATTATTATTCTTACGTACGATCATTTTCCACTTCTGGTGATTGGGAAACTATAGAAGTGGACCTCAAAGATATGTATCCTTCCTTTAGAGGCAGAAAACTCGATCAACCTAACTTCTCCAGTGATCATATCGAAGAGATCGGCATCCTGATCGGGAATAAGAAGGAACAGAAATTCAAATTGAAAATCGATAGGATCGGCTTGAAGTAAAGCATCTGTTTTCTAGTTCAATACGATCAGCTGCTTTGAAACCAATATTGACAGAATCCAGATTCTTATAATATTTTGAATAATTGGGACATCGGTTTCAGGGGCTGCTTTTTCAGCGGTGATCCTCTCGACTTGGGGAATGAGACTTCCGCCTTTGGACAGTTGAATAAATACTGTTTTCACAACAGGTGTCCGCTCATTTAGCTTTCTCCTATAAGAAACCCTATCTAGGTTAGATCGTATCGACCTGATCGTCAGGTGCGGTTTAAAATTGCCAACCTGAGAGGAAGCATCGACTTTATATCAGTATAAGGAATAACCCTCTTTATAAGCTTACCTATTTTAAGGTTCTGATTCCAGTTTCAGGAAATGCCGGAAATACTTGATAGCGATACTGCTTCATCGGCGACTGATAGTCCATGGATATACATAACTGAACTTAACACAGGAAAGTTGATAAGAACTTTTTTTAGTACTAACCACTATAAATTCCTGTACTGCAGAAAAAGATAGCCTGTACAATGAATTATATCTTTAATTTTTATTTCACATTTATTATCTTGCGACTTTGATACGATATGAAAGTAGCACCGAAGACAAAAAATGAAAAAGAGCGTTTGCTAGCTTTGCAACGCCTGAACATTCTTGACTCAAAACCTGAGGCCGAATATGATGAAATAACAAAATTAGCTTCGATCATTTGTGATGTTCCCACGGCATTCATCTCACTGATCGATAAAGAAAGACAATGGCTCAAATCCAAGATAGGAATATCGGCCTGTGAAACGGAACGGGATATTTCCTTCTGTAGCCACACCATCTTGGAGCCTGATGGTTATCTGGAAGTCCCGGATTCTTCAAAAGATGAAAGGTTCAAGGACAATCCTCTGGCTTGCGATGGTAAAGAAAGGATCGTTTTCTATGCGGGTGTTGCCTTAGAGGATAAAGATGGCAATATTTTAGGAACGCTTTGTGTAGCGGATAAACAACCTAGAAAACTCACTGAAAAACAGAAAGAATCCCTACAATACCTGGCCGATCAGGTAATCCGTTTATTTGAAATGCGAATGGCCAATCACGGTCTACGCGAAACCCAGAAAGAACTTAAGGAAAAGAACGAACAATTAAAGGATTTTGCCGGTGTGGTATCGCATGATATGAAAATGCCATTGGCCAATATGATCGTAACCATTGACATCTTAAAATCCAAACTAGCCAACAATATCGATGAATCCTCGAACACCCATCTTCAAAACCTAAAACATTCTGCCTTTAAGTTATCGGACTATATCTCGAACATTCTGGCCCATTATGAAAGCGATAAGCTGATAGAGAACAATCAGGAAGAAAATTTCGACTTTCAGGAAATGCTGGATGATATCAATGATATGTTAGATAGCAATGAAGAATGCAAGATCAATGCTCCTGATGAACCCATCGAGCTTGTTTGTAACCGCGTTGCGCTAGAGCAGGTATTCCTTAATCTGATGAGCAATAGCATCAAATACAACGATAAGGAAGTAATTGAAATAGAAATCGATTTTGAACGCGGCGAAAAATATTATCATTTCAGCATCACTGATAATGGAATGGGCATTCCAGAAGATAAACAAAAGGAGATATTCAGCTTGTTCAAAACCGTTGCCGAACAAGATAGAAAAGGCCAAAAGGGCAACGGAATAGGATTATCAACGGTAAAAAAGATCATCAACGATCTGGGTGGTGACATCAGTGTCCACTCAAAAGAAAATGAAGGAACAAGTTTCAACTTCTACATTGAACATTTTGAAAAAGAAAAGACTTCAGAAAAACAGGCTGAAGCTTCTTAAATGCGTTGCATTTTCTATATTTGATGCAAATTTTCCATATGCTTTTTAGGCGTCCTGAGTTATTATATCTCTTATTTGCTCTTGTTATTCCTATTATTGTCCATTTGTTCCAGCTCAGGAAGTTTGAAAAAATCTATTTTACGAACGTAGCCTTCTTAAAGCAAGTCGTGGTCAATAGTAGAAAAAGCTCTAAGATCAGGAAATGGCTTTTACTGATCACGCGTTCCCTTGCGCTGACCGCATTGGTGCTCGCCTTTGCGCAGCCTTTTATACCTGCATCAGAGCAAGCCGTTCAGGAAAGGTCCACGGCTATCTATTTAGATAATTCTTTCAGCATGCAAATGCCGGGAGCGGAAATGAGCCTTTTAAAAGAAGCGGTACAAGATCTGATCCCTAAAGTGAAAAATGCCAGCAATACCCTAATATTCACTAATGACGTGAAAATAGAACCCCAAAAGGAAGATGACTGGAAGAACAAGCTACTAGAACTTGATCACTCGCCTACTCAGCTTTCCATGCAAGCAGTCAAATTAAGGGCAGAAGAATTCTTCGCTGGAAAGAACAGCACGAATCAACTTGTTGTAATATCCGATCTTCAGCGGCATGAACGTGATCCACTGGACCTTTCAGCAGAACATGAGGTCAATGTCATTCCACTCCGCTCTAAGAAAAAGAACAATTTTTATATTGAAAAAGCCCGATTGCTGGAAAATGAAGGGCAAAAAAAACTGCAGATCAGGATCAAGGCTTCAATGGCTACAGACCAGCGTGTAGCTATGAGCATCAAGAACGGTGAAGAACTGATGGCTAAAAAGACCGTTGCGTTCAATGATAACAAAGTACAAAAGGTCAATATATCCCTAACGGAAGATGATCTTAAAAAAGGAATTATAAGTCTGGACGATAACGGGTTAGAATATGATGACCATCTGTATTTCAGTATCAATCCGCTTGACAAAATAAATATATTGAGCATCAATGCGGCTGATGATAACTTCTTAAGGCGAATATACCGTGGTGATGCGTTCAGCTATCGCTCTTCTGATGCAACAAAACTTAATCTGGCCGATGTTGAAGATGCCGAATTGATCATCCTCAATGAAGTGAAAAACCTTTCCAATGCACTTAAAGACCAGTTGATGAAAGCCGTGGAAAACGGAAAGAGCATTTGTATCATTCCCGATACGGAAAATTCTACGGATGATTACAATGATATCCTTAAAAGAACAGGACTGCCTTTGTTCAGAAAAAAATTCGATAATGAAAAAAAGATCACAAAGATCAATTTTCAGCATCCTTTATTAGAAAACGTTTTTAGCAAGAAAGTAGAGAACTTTGAATACCCGAAAGTTAAAAAAGGTTTTAAGTTGAACTCATCCCAGGACAATGTATTAGGCTTCCTGGATGAAAGTCCATTTCTATCAGGAAAAAATAAGGTATATACATTCAGTAGTGGTTTGTCTGTTGATGATTCAAATTTCCAGGCATCACCGCTCATCGTACCGGTCTTCTATAATATGGCCGTTCAAAGCATCAACGATCTACCTTTATATCAAACCATCGGTGAGAATTCCACTTACAGTATCAAAGCCGATATTGGAAAAGATGATATCGTCCGTCTCATTAATGAAGAGGTGAATTTTATACCCAGACAAAGTTCAGAAGGCGAAAGCTTGATGGTGGAAACCCGTGAAGAACCGAAAAAAGCTGGAAATTATCGTATAACTCAAGGGAAAGACACCTTAGCTTTTGTAAGTTATAACCATTCTAGAAAGGAGAGTAAGCTGGAATTTCATTCTATTGATCAGGAAAACAACTTTGCAAGCATCAATGCATTCTTTGAACATCAGTCTAATAAAAATGATATCGTGGAACTTTGGAAATGGTTGCTTATTTTTGCTTTGCTTATGTTGATCGCAGAGATACTCATCCTCAAATACTTAAAATAGGTGAAATGAAAACACTGATCCAAGACGCTCTTATCATAGACCCGAAAAGCTCATTTCACAATAAGAGAGCCTCCATTTATGTTAATAACGGGAAAATAAAGGACGTTGCCACAGAAATTCGGGTTGATGATGATACAAAACTGGTCAAAGGTGTGGATCTGATGGTCACACCTACTTTCTTTGATGCGTTTGTTAGTTTTGGAGAACCAGGTTTTGAGGACAGAGAAACCCTACAGAACGGTTTAAATGCTGCGGCAAAAGGAGGTTTTGGTGATATCATCTTACAATCTACCACCTATCCGGACCTTGACCACTCATCGATCATCCATCAGCTACAGGATAAGTTCAAAGATGAAAGTTGTCATTTACATTTATCCGCAGCACTGACAAAGGCTAAGAAGGGAAAAGACCTGTGTGAGATCTATGAGCTTGATGAACAAGGTGTAAAAGGCTTTTCAGATGTGTTCAACACGATAGATGATGCTAACTTGCTAAAATTGGCACTGCTCTATTCCCAAAAAGTAGACCAGCCTATCTTTTCTTTTCCTTTAGACCCGCAATTAGCAGATCAGGCTCTTGTGCATGAGAACCTGGACACCTATTCCTTAGGCTTACGATCCATGCCGGCCATGGCCGAAGAAGTCAGATTAGAAAGAGATATCGCTATTCTTGCTTACACTGGTGGCAGACTTCACATTCCGGCCATTTCAACAAAGGGATCAGTAGCTATCATTAAAAAAGCAAAAGCAGATGGACTGCAAGTGACCTGCGGTGCGGCCATTCACAATATATGCCATACTACCAAAGCATTACAGGGATTTGACACTAGTTTTAAGGTTTTGCCGGTCTTACGCGATGAAGACGACCGATCGGCCATCATTGAAGGTTTGCGTACCGGTGTGATCGATATGGTAAGTAGTGTGCATTATCCCCGGACGATAGAAGAAAAGGACTGTGAGTTTGAACAGGCTGAAATTGGAAGTTTAGGACTGGAAAGTTGCTTTGGAATGTTGCTTAAACATTTTGATATTCCAACTTCAGTGGAACTATTGACCAGAGGTAGAAATATATTCAATATAGACCGCAGTCCCATTGAAAAGGGCGCACCGGCAACTATGGCTTGTTTCGATAGAAATGAAAAGACGCGGATTAAAGCATCCGAGTTAATATCAAAAGCCAAGAATTCTATGTTTCTGGGAGAAGAGCTAGACATCAAGATAAAGGCGACCTTTAACCATAATAATATCAATATTTATGGCTGACCATATCATCAAAGAAGGTAAAACTACAGCTATCGTTGCATTTTTCACCATTTTTGGAACCATCATAGCTATTTTCATGAACTTGGAGCCAAAGAATGAGTTTGCGCGCTATCATATCCGACAAGCTCTGGGGATTCATCTCTTTTTCCTGCTTTTTGCACCGGTAGTTTCATATACGAATAACCTAATTGCATTTTTTGCACTTTACGGGGTCTACATTATTTTATGGATATACGCATTTTTAGGCTTGTTACAAAATAAATACAGACCAGTACCTTATATTGGGGATTATTTTCAGAAATGGTTTAAATTCATTAACTAATGACGCTATTTTCACTTACGCATCGTATAAAAAGATCATCAATAAAAAACGCACCGGTCATTTTCATGCTCCATGGTTATGGTAGTGACGAGAACGATCTATTCTCTTTTGCCGGTGAACTCCCCGATAAATATACGGTCATATCCGCTAAGGCTCCTTATGCATTACCCGGTATGGGCAATGCCTGGTATAGCATAAATTTTGAAGCACCGCAAGGAAAGTTCAGCAATACGGAAGAAGGCACACGATCCCGTGATCTTGTCTTGAAATTCATAGATGAATGTATTGAAGCCTATCAGCTTGATAAAGAAAAGGTCAATGTATTGGGATTTAGTCAGGGAGGAATTGTCAGTTATGCTCTAGCCATGTCTAATCCGGAAAGATTTGATCAGGTCATTGCGCTGAGTGCTTATGTGGATGAAAGCTTATTTACTGATGACCATGCAGGTCGATCGCATCAACATCTGCGGATATTTGCTACTCATGGTACACAAGACCCAGTGATCCCAGTGGAATGGGCCAGAAAGAGCAAACCCTTTTTGAGCCGATATACGAATAATATCGATTACAGTGAATATCCGATCGGACATGGTGTCAATCCTGAAATATTGGAAAAGTTGGTCCGCTGGCTGCATTGATGTACTTCCCTTACCATCCATAACCTAACTAACTGCTGAAATTGAGTGGATTATATTTTGTACCTTTGTAAAAAACTGAATTAATGTTAGATTTTATCATTATAGGTGGTGGTCAAGCTGGTTTATCCATGGGATACCAACTCAAGAAGTTGGACCTTTCATTTCTTATATTAGATAAAGAAAAGGAAGTTGGTGCAAGTTGGCTAAACAGATGGAACTCCTTACGATTGTTCACACCTACGGAATTCAATCATTTAGAAGGATTAGCCTTTCCAGCTCCTAAAGGACATTATCCAAGCAAATATGAAGTAGCCGATTATTTTAAGAGATACAAAGAGAAATTCCAACTACCAGTTCAGTTAAACACTTTAGTGAATAAAGTTGATAAAAATAATGGCGTATTTGCCGTATTTACTGATGATGATACCTTATTTGCCAGGAACATCATCGTGGCTACAGGTCCGTTCCATTTGCCGTACACACCATCCTTCGCCAGACATTTAAAAGCTGATATCCTTCAGGTTCACAGCAATTATTATAAAGGTCCATATCAATTACAAGAAGGGAATACTCTGGTGGTAGGTGGTGGCGATTCTGGTTTTCAAATACTGGAAGAGCTTACTCAACCACCTGATCATAAGGTATATTTCTCCGGTCCCGACGATGTGCCGACACTTCCTCAGGAAATACTTGGTAAAACGCTCTGGTGGTGGTTTACTAAGACCGGTTATTTGTCAATAGATAAACATTCATGGCTGGGAAATCGTATCAGCCGCTCTAAACAACCTATCATCGGGACGCCGGTCAAGAACATTCTAAAACGCAAGAACGTTGAACAGGTAGGCAAAACACTTCATTGCGAAAATGATAGGATCACCACGGAAAAGAAGACCCTAACCGATGTTCAAAATGTCATCTGGGCAACTGGCTATCGTCCAGATTTTAGTTGGATAAAAGGACTGGAACTCGACAAGGAACAATATCCGGTACATTATCGTGGCGTCAGCAATATGAAAGGCCTTTATTTTATTGGATTGCCATGGCTACATACGAGAGGCTCCGCGACTTTGGGAGGAATTAAAAAGGATGCTACCTATTTATCTCGTTATATTCGTTCAGTTCCTGTGAAGCAACTAGCTGAGGTTGTTTAGTAGGTGTTCTTGTTTATTTGGCGATCTATATGATATGCATCAGTCCCAACCATGAAAAAGGTCTATGTACTTTATTTTTAAAGCGTTCTTTATTTTTCTGCGCATTATCTTTGTTTTACTTTTCTTTTCCTGCATCTTGCTGGTCCTGGACTTATTGTAATGGGGAAAAGGTACTGACGGAATTTCCTCGTTCAGGAAATCACAAAGTTTTTCCCACTGATCTCCTTTCTTAAAATTTAATATCAACAGGTCTTTGGGGCGATCTTTGAAATAATTTTTTACTTCCTGATTATGCTGATTATAAACATTTATTGTGTTTCGTTTATCATCCTTAGGTAATCCTTTCCCTCTTCCGTAGATCCATTCATCCTGAGCTGACCTCAAATCACCGATCTGTTTTTTTACGCTCTTGTACCATGATTCTTCATCCCTGATCGTTAGTATGAACTTTGCGTTGGGATAGATTTCATCGAGTTCCTTATAGATAAAGAACCATGGTGTGTCCTGAACAGCATTGTAATTTCTAAGCTGTTTCTTAACGTATGAAAAGTCTTTCTTTAATATGGGAATGAGCGGTCTTTTACTGATTCCCTTTACATGATAACCTAAAATGCTTAAAGCTGCCCCTAAAGTGCTGGTCCCTGTCTTGTGAAAACCCGCACCAACTACGAAAAAAGGTTTTGAAGTACCATTTTCAGGCATCAAATTTTTTTAAATATTAGCAAAACAAATATAAAAATATCCTAAGAATGTTTAGATCTACGACGATTTAAATAAGAGAAAAAAGATAAACGGTAAGTCGTTTATCATCAAGCATTTTGGAATTGGCCGGATTACTTTTCTATGGAAGAAAAAAGTTCCCTCATTTTATCTTCTTCCTCTCCAGCCAGCTCTTCATCCACGAGTATCCTTCCACTATGTTCATCGCTCATGATCTTTCTTCTTGAGCTTATCTCCATTTGGACCTGAGGCGGGATAGTAATAAAAGAACCGCCGGATGCACCACGCTCAATAGTGACAACGGCCTGACCATTCCTTACAGTTCTTCTAATTCTGTCGTAGGCTTTTCGAAGTCGCTCCTCAAGATCGGATTTTATCTCTTCCGCTTTATCCTCTAATCGCTTTTCTTCCTTCTCAGTTTCTTTAAGGATGTCATCTAGCTCTGATTTTTTATGGTCCAGATGCTTTTGTTTTTCTTCAAGTTCAGCTTTGGTTTCTTCTATGACCTCTTGCTTATGGTTTGTCTGAGCGTGAAATTCTTTAATATGCTTTTCAGCAAGCTCGATTTCCAATTCCTGGAATTCTACCTCTTTACTTAATGCGTCAAACTCACGGTTGTTCCTAACGTTATCCTGCTGCTCTTTATAGCGTTTGATCAATTGATTAGACTCATCAATGGCTATTTTCTTATTCTTTACTTTTTCTTCGATTTCGACAAGGTCGTTCTCCAATTTTTTTATCCTTTTCTGTAAACCAGTAACATCATCTTCCAGGTCCTCAACTTCTAAAGGCAGCTCACCACGCATATGTTTGATCTCATCTATTCTTGAGTCAACTAACTGAAGGTCATATAGTGCGCGAAGTTTATCTTCTACGGTTTGCTCTTTTTTCTTTGCCATATCTATGTATATTGAACAGGATTTGTATTCGTTTCTGCTAAAACAAATGCAAAATTAGGAAATTTTTCCCTAAGATGATCATATAATAAGTTTTTTGTAAACTGTTCGCTTTCATGATGTCCGATGTCCGCAAGTAACAGGTCGCTCTCAGCCTGAAAGAAATCATGATACTTCAGGTCAGCGGTCACATAAGCATCTGCTCCGGCTGATCGTGCTTTACTGATGGCAAAAGCACCACTACCTCCTAATACAGCTACATTGTTGATATTTTTTTCATTGAACCTTGAATGACGGATACAAGTCGTTTGAAAGGCCTTTTTAAGCTTTTCAATGAATGCTCTTTCCGATAAAGTATCCGGCAACTTGCCTATCATCCCTATTCCGCGCTGTTGATCAATGTTTTCCAGCGTTTCTACTTCATAAGCTACTTCTTCATAAGGGTGAGCCTTAAAAAGGGCTTTTAATACTGCAAATTCTTGATGGGCTGGAAAGGTGATATTGAGCTGGTTTTCCGGTTCTAATTGGGTTACACCACGTTCACCTTTGACCGGATTAGAATCTTCATTGCCTTTGAAAGATCCTGTTCCTTCAAGGGTAAAGCTACAACGTTCATAGTTCCCAATATTCCCTGCTCCAGCGGTAAATAAAGCTTCTCTGACCATTTCTGTGTCATCAACTGGAATATAGGTGGTCAACTTCTTGATCGTTCCAGGTTTAGGAACGAGTACTTCGCACTCCCGCAAACCTAATTGCTCGGCCATGGAAAAGTTCGTGCCTTTATGTATATTGTCCAATGCTGTGTGCGTAGCATAGATCGCGATGTCGTTCTTTATGGCCTTTATTACTGATCTTGAAACGTAATCCTTAGCGTTCAATCTTTTTAATCCTTTGAATATAATAGGATGGAAACTGATTATAAGCTCACAACCCTTGTCTATCGCCTCGTTCACAACATCTTCTGTCGTATCTAAAGATATTAGTGCCTTACTGACCTCTTTCTTCTCATCTCCTACGATCAATCCTACATTATCAAAATCTTCTGCAAAATGTTCCGGTGCGAGTTCGTTTATTGCTTTCGTTATTTCTTTTAGAGTCATTGACATGAATGTTTTAGTTGAACTAATATATGAACATCTTGTAAAAATAAAAATTATACTTTCGCAATAATGGCCGAATTAAGAAAAATACTCTATCCTTTTGCACTCCTCTATGGACTGATCATCCTTTTACGCAATTTTTTATATGAAAAAGGTATCTTTAAAGTAGCTCAATTCAAAACGCCAAGCATTTGTGTAGGCAATCTCAACGTAGGCGGAAGTGGAAAAACCCCTTTCTTATCCTTGCTGATCGATCATTATCAGAAAGAAAAAAGATTAGCTGTCCTAAGTCGCGGTTATAAACGAAAAACGACCGGTTTTAAGAAGGTCAATAAAGTTGACTCAGCAACAGAGGTTGGGGACGAACCTTTGCAATTCAAACTTCAGTTTCCTGATATCAATGTCGCAGTAGATGAAAAGAGAGCAAATGGCATGTATCAACTTGAGAATGAACTTACACCAGAACTCATCCTGCTTGATGATGCTTTCCAACATCGAGCGGTGAAGGCGGATATCAATATACTTCTTACCCTTTATAACAAGCCATTCCCGGATGATATGCTCTTACCGGCCGGCGACCTTCGTGAACCTTCATCGGGAGCTCAACGTGCTGATATTATAGTAGTTACTAAAGCACCGCCTGATCTATCCTTAAAAGAACGTCATCGACTGAAAAAAAAGGTGCAGGCATTTGACGAACAACCAGTATTCTTTTCTCATATCGATTATGCCGATGAAGTCATAGGAAGAGAGAAAAAAATAGCCCTAACGGAGCTCAATGATTTCACTTTAGTTACAGGAATCGCACATCCAGGGCCGCTGGTAGATCATCTGAACGAAAGGAACAAGGAATTCCGGCATTTGCGTTTTACCGATCATCACGTATTCACGAGAAATGAGCTGGAAAATATCAAAGCCGCTCAACCTGTTCTTACCACGCAAAAGGATTTTATGCGATTAAAGGACCAGACCGATATCCAGGAGATCTATTATCTGCCTATCCGCTTCCGTATCCTGGGTGAGGAACAACGTTTCTTTGAACTACTTAATGATCGGCTGGAAGAGAAAGCGCGTACATCGTTTTCATCAGATCGATAAGGCGATGGGAATAACCACGTTCATTATCATACCAACCGATCAATTTCACTAGATTACCATCGATGACGGATGTCATTTCGCTATCGAACAGGCAAGAATAGGGAGAACCTTTAATATCAATGGAAACAATAGGTTCATCGCAATAGCTCATTATACGAAACGGGTATTTTTGAACAGCTTCCCTGAAAAGTTGGTTAACCTGTTGCGCATCGGTTTTTTGCTTCGTGTACAGGGTCATATCAGTAAGCGAGCCATTAGGAACGGGAACACGTATCCCACAACCGCCTATGGCATGGGAAAGTTCCGGGAATATTCTGGTCAGTGCCTTTGCAGCTCCGGTCGTAGTTGGAACAATGGATTGCGTAGCGGCTCTAGCCCGGCGTAGGTCTTTATGGGGTGAATCGTGGAGGCTTTGGTCCGTGGTAAAGGAATGTACCGTAGAAATATAAGCTTGTTCCACGCCTATATGCTTATGGACGATATCCAGCATGGGCGCGGCGTTGTTCGTTGTGCAGGAAGCATTAGAAACGATCTTATCATCAGCTTCAAGGATATCATCATTAACGCCCAGAACGATCATCTTAATTTTTTCATCTGCTGGCGGTACACTTAAAATACATCGCTTAGCACCATTGAGCAAATGATGCTTTAATTGATCTTTGTGTTTGAATTGGCCACTGGATTCCAGGACGAAATCAGGATGGACATGACACCAATTGATCTTGCTGATATCCTTTTCATGACTTATGGAAACCTCAAGGTCTTTGCAATGTATGCTTTCATCTTTTGCATTAACGGAATCTTCAAGTACTCCGTGAATGCTGTCATACTTAAGCAAATGGGCGAGAGTCTTAGTATCAGCGGGATCATTTATCGCAACCACCTGTATATTTGGATCGTTGAGCGATAGTCTAAAAAAACTTCGGCCGATTCGACCGAAGCCATTTATTGCTACTTTTAAAATTGTAGAACGCAAACCAGTTTTGGATTTGACAATATAATGTCTTTATTAATGGATATGTTTTTGAGCTTTATAGGAAGAACGGACTAACGCACTACTCTCAACATGTCTGAAACCCATATCCAATCCTATTTCTCTATAGCGTTCAAAACGTTCTGGTGTAACGTATTCTTGAACGGGTAAATGTTGCTTACTGGGTTGTAAATATTGACCGATGGTGACTACGTCCACATCAACGGAACGCAGGTCTCTGAGCGTCTCGATGATTTCCTCATCTCGCTCACCCAGGCCAAGCATAATACCAGATTTCGTTCTGTTAATACCTTGTTCCTTCAAATATTTAAGAACGCCTAAACTGCGATCATATTTGGCCTGTATCCTAACTTCTCTCGTTAATCTCCTTACTGTTTCCATATTATGGGAAACAACTTCAGGGGAAACATCTACGATTCTATCGATATTTCTTTCTACTCCCTGAAAATCTGGTATTAAAGTCTCTAATGTAGTTTGCGGGTTCATTCTTCTGATGGCCTTTACCGTTTCGCCCCACATGATGGAACCCATATCCTTGAGATCATCTCTATCAACAGATGTTATCACCGCATGTTTTATTCCCATGATCTTTATGGAACGCGCTACTTTCTCTGGTTCGTCCCATTCTAAGGTATCTGGTCTTCCGGTCTGAACACCGCAGAAACCGCAGGACCTTGTACAAACATTTCCCAGTATCATGAAGGTGGCCGTACCTTCGCCCCAGCATTCGCCCATATTAGGGCAACTACCGGAAGTACAAATCGTATGGAGGTCATATTTATCAACTAACTTCCTAAGATTGCGGTACTTTTTCCCAGTAGGTAGTTTAACGCGCAACCATTTAGGCTTTCCTTGTGTTTTCGTCGTTGTCTTTGCTTCTTCTTGTGTTATAGTTGCTGTTGCCATCTTCTATATCATTTACTTTTACAAATGTAAGGAATATCTTTTTGGTTATTCCCTGAAGCTGTAACGATGTTGGTGGGAATACCTAAAATTAAGCTTATCTTAACGAGAGTTGATACTTAGTTATCCTTAACATCACCTTTGAAACTGGGCGATGTCATCGGTGTAGGTGGCTTGTTACCATCTTTCTTTTTTTGCTTTTCTACGTTTTCTATAACTTGATAAGGGTATTTCTTCTGGACTTTCTCGCGTTTTTGGCAATCCAGCTCAACATATTCTTTGTCATATCCTTCCACAGCTGCTTCTGTCCAGATGATGTAATAGACATCCCTTAACTGACCGATCAATCGCTTTTTAGCTTCCTTATGACCATAGCTTTCAACCCTGATAACGGCCTTTGTTGGTTTTTTGGCCATATCATCTTGATCGTCAGGGTTCATAATGAAATTATAGAAATATTCTTTCCGCTGTACATTGTCTAAAAAGCTGACATCCTGATCATCAGCCATCAATTTCTTTTCCTGATCAATGACCAATTTTAGTCGATTCTCATTTTTAGCGTCTTTAAAATCGGTAAGCTTCACGTCGCTTATCAATTCACACTGCCCATCGATCCAGGACTGGGCTTTCACATTGAAACCGATGATCAATAACAAGACAAGAAGAGTTCTCATAATTTGAAATTTTTTCAAATATACTAATTGTAGCTATGAAATCATCATAAGGTAAAGCTATTAATCATGCTCGATCCTGTAGCTTTTATTAGAAAATCTAAAAATAAGAATACGACCTTCTTCATCCTGACCTTGAATAACAATGCTTTCAAAACCATACCTGTGGTTGATCTTGAAATTAAGGAAATCCCAGATCGGTAGCTCTAATCCTGTATCGGTCTGCCATCTTTAATTATCATCTTGATCCAGCGAAGGTTGCGCGTATAACTCATAGTTCAACACAAGCTTTTCCTTGAAAAGGTGATATTTCCCATTGATCGAAAGCGTTCCTCGTAAGGTCCTGACGGATTCGCGATTATCATAGGACGATAGATTAAAGTCCGTTTCATCAAATCGGGTTTGCTCGTACTCGCTTGTTATAGATAATTTTAGCCAGTTCTTTTCTTTATCCAATGCTTTACAGGTAACACCGACTCAGAACAAAGAACGCAGATCGATCTTTTTCTTGAAATTAGAACTGGCGATTCCTGGCACTAATGAGTAGACTTTTCTCTGTGGATTGAAATACAGTAAATTAAGGCTTAACACGTCTTCATCGGCCTTTATTACCCAAATTCTTGATAAACGTAGGAGTTCTTGGTCTTCAACATCCATTTATCGCGTGGTCTATAGGTTAGATTGGACCTGGTTCTGAAAATGAAAGTTTCAACATTACCACCTTGATAGTATCCGGTTACGGACAAGTCTCCCCATGGTAGCGTGCCGCTTTGATTGATCTGTGCGAAATGCATAAACGGGAAGAATAAGAGCCCTTGAAATAGTATATTAATCAAACTCACCATTAAAAAGGCTATTATCCTGCAAAAAATGGTATTAAGATCAAGAGTTCGCCCCTACTATATCGACTTATTCTTTGATTGAATTGATTGATGGACGAAGAATAGAACAGTCTATCATACTTATTGTTGACCTTCTTTTCTCGAAAGTGTTTGCCTGATCCGTTCCACCTGTTCTATTACATTATTTTTGATCTGACATTCCCAAATAGTAATCGTCTCCCAGCCGATCTGAGCAAGCTGTTCTCTCTTTTTTTTATCTCTTTCCACGTTCTTCTCAAATTTGTTCTTCCAGAAATCTACATTGGATTTAGGCAATTGCGGTTGACAATGCGGACATCTGTGCCAGAAGCAACCATTGACGAAAATCGCGATCCTCCTACCTGGAAATGCAATGTCCGGTTTGCCCGGTGCTTTTTTCCAGTGTAGCCTGTAACCTCTGATTCTTTTACGCCACATTTCCTTTCTTAAGGCTATTTCCGGCTTGGTATTCTTAGATTTATTCTTGCTCATTAGTCGGGAAGTGCTTTCCCTGACCGGTATTGGAGCACGTCCATCTCTTTTATACGTCTTGTTTTTTGCCATTGCTCGGATATAATTCTACTGGATATTAATAATTATCGCAAATGTGACCAATATAAAGAAGTGTTCTTTGAAGATTAGAAAAAACTTAGGTTTTTTAAATTTTGCAAAAATAGGTTCCTTGTACATTGAACTGGTAAGGTGAATAACTTTAAGGCCTTATATGTCAATATCTAACAAAGGTAGATATCAATAAAGAATAAAAAAATAATCATTATGATCAGAGATTTAAATAGTGAAATCTATCCCTTAAGTTGATCATCCTTACGTAAGGTCTTAATCAGGGAAATGCTCACGAATATCAAGATAACGGCAAATGGAAATCCAGTAGAAATTGATGCAGATTGCAGTGCGGTCAATCCACCACCGATCAATAACGCAATGGCTATAGCACCTTCCATAAAGGCCCAGAATACTTTCTGACCTCTCGGTGCATCCAGCTTTCCACCTGAGGTCATAAAGTCTACAACAAGAGAACCACTATCTGATGAAGTGATAAAGAAAGTCCCGACCAGGAAAATGCTTAAAAAGGCAGTGATCCGGTAAAATGGTAACTGCTCTAACATCTTGAACAAGCCCAGCGAACTATCGTCCGATACGATCGCGGCCAAATCTACCGTTCCGTCAAATTGCATGAGCAAAGCGTTCTCTCCTATAACAGACATCCATAAAAAAGAGAACAACGATGGAATGATCAAGCCATAAATGGCCATTTCCCGTATTGTTCTTCCCTTTGATATCCGGGCGATGAAAGTAGCCACGAACGGTGACCAGGATATCCACCAGAACCAATAGAACATGCTCCAACCTTTGTACCAACTATCCTCAGTAGCATATTCGCTCCTAAAAAGGCTCATTTCAAAAAAACCGGTCAAATAGTTACCTAGGTTTTCGGCCAGATCAGAAAAGACATAGACCGATGAGCCGATGATCAGAATGAACAAAAACAATACTAATGCTAATAGGATGTTCAGATTACTTAAATATTTCAAGCCTTTCTGAAGTCCGGATAATATAGATGCAGTTGCGATCAGGGTGATACCTACTATTGATATGACCTGTAAATTGATAGAATTCGCGATGCCGGAAAGCTCAGATATACCAGTAGAGAACTGGACTGCGCCAAAGCCAAGTGTCGTAGCCAGGCCGAACAATGTTGCGAGCACAGCGACTATATCGATGGTGTAACCGATAACCGAATCCATCATCGTACCGAAAAGCGGTTTTAAGGTTGATCTGATGGATAATGGAACCCCTTTATTGAAAGTGAAATAAGCTAAAGCGATACCTAACAAGGTATAAATTCCCCAAACATGGAAACCATAATGGAAGAAAGTGTGTTTCATGGCAAGATCAGACCTTTTCTCAAAAGACAGGCCATCGCGAATGGGGTTATTGAAGTTCAACATAGGTTCTGCTACACTAAAATAGACAAGACCTATTCCCATTCCGGCTGAAAAGAGCATCGCAACCCATGAGAATTTATTAAAGACCGGCTTTGCAGCCGCTCCACCTATTTTGACTTTTCCGAACTTGCTCAAGGCCAGAAAAAAAACGAAGAACAAAAAGTAATTGATCGCTATATTGATAAAAAGCCCAAAGTTCTCTGACATAAGGGATTGAAAATCTGAAAAGCCTTCTTCAGCTCGTTGATCAAAGATGATCGTAAGAAGAACGAAAAAGAAGGTGATGACCGCCGCTGGAACGAAAACCGGCACGGAAATATCAAAAAACCTGTTCCTGTAATTTTTCATAGCATGATGCAATGATACAAGGAATATGCTTTACAGGACATTAAGCAGGTCTTAAAATAAAGATTGGTTTTACACGAAAAGTTCTAAAGCTGGAAACTTCCTTTTATAGAACCTGGTGGGTATCATTCCTATTTTTTGCTACGTTCCCAGAGCTTGTCCATTTCTGATAGTCGCATATCGCTAAGTGAAGTGTTATCCTTTCGTGTTATTTCTTCCATTCTTTGAAAACGGCCGATGAACTTTTTGTTGGTTCGTTCTAAGGCAGCTTCTGCATTGACCTCAATGTATCTGCAGTAATTGATCAGCGAGAAAAAGACATCACCCATCTCATCTTCAATCGCATCCGTGTCTTTATTTTGAATTGCTTCTTCAAGCTCGCTGATCTCTTCCTTCACCTTTTCAAGCACCTGACTCCTGTTATCCCAGTCAAAACCAACGCCAGCCACTTTATCCTGGATGCGTTCTGCTTTCACGAGCGCAGGCAGTGACCTGGGAACGCCCGCTAAAACACTATCCGATTTTTTCTTGAGCTTGAGTTTTTCCCAGTTCCTCTTGACCTCAGCCTCATCGTCAACTTTCGTATCACCGTATACGTGCGGATGTCTTTCTACGAGCTTATCACACAATGAATGACTTACATCAGCGATATCAAATGCTCCTTTTTCACTGCCGATCTTCGCATAAAAGACCAAATGTAAAAGTAGGTCGCCGACTTCTTTTTTTACTTCCTGTAGATTTCCATCTAATATCGCATCGCCCAGTTCGTAAGTTTCCTCTATGGTCAAATGGCGTAAGCTATCCAGGGTCTGTTTTCTGTCCCATGGACACTGCTCGCGCAGATCGTCCATGATGTCCAGTAATCTACCGAAGGCCGCTAACTTTTCTTCCCTGGTGTGCATTTATCTCTCTTCTTCCCTTTCCTGTGCCTTTTCTGCTTCAAATTCTGAAATACCCAGATCAATCAGTGAATTATACCACTGTAACACCTTCTTAATATTACTCACGTAAACGCGCTCTTCGTCATATTCCGGTAAAACATCCTGGAAATAGGATTTCAGCTCATTAGAGCTTGACTTGGGATCGATGGTCTTTCCCTTGGACTCTTTTTCCGCTATATTATTGAACACCTTATATAAGGGAATTTCATCATCATAGGTATAGATGGCAATCTCGCCCAGTACATTGATATTATGGCGCATGCTTACCGCTGTTTTCTTACCGGATTCCATGGACTTAACGATAAAACCTCCTTTGGACCTTGATATGAGTTCATATAATCCGGGTTTCCCTGATATGGATAGCACTTTGTCTAAGTTCATTAACTTGAATTTTAGTTTGTTAGGACCTTTCTATTGAATTATTTTTTTTTATACCTGGGGAATTTCATTCTGTAATCTACTTCTATTTTCCCTTTAGAAATGGCACTGAGCTTGCTTTTTATAAGGCGTTTTTTTAAAGCCGATATCCTATCGGTAAATAGAACGCCTTCTATATGATCATGTTCATGCTGTATCACTCTTGCAGCTACTCCACTAAAACGCTCTTCTTTTTCATTACCTTGTCTATCCTGATAAGCTAGCAATATTTCTGGTTTTCTGAAAACATCTTCCCTGACATCGGGAATGCTCAGGCAACCTTCTTCAAAGTTCCATTCATCGCCTACTTGCTCCAATATCTCAGGATTGATGAAGGTCTGTTTTAACGACTCTAATTCTTTCTTTTCTACTTCACTTAAGGAGTCGTCTGCGGCAAAAGGACTCGGGTCGATGATAAAAATACGCCAGGACTTGCCTATCTGTGGAGCTGCGAGTCCTACTCCATTAGCATTGTACATCGTTTCCCACATATCATCGATCAATTCCTGTACTTCATCAGCAAGGGGATCTATTTCCTGGGCTTTTTTCTTAAGCACTGGATTACCGTAAGCTACGATTGGTAATATCATTTATTAAGATGGATTAGTCTTTATTAAAGAATTCTATGAGTATGGGGTTCAATTCCTTGTTATGTGTAAAGGTAAGTCCATGTGGTGCTCCTTTGATCACTTGAAGCTCAGCATTAGGTATAAGCGTTGCTGCACGCTTACCCGATACTTCAAAAGGCACGATCGCATCATCATCACCATGAACGACCAGAGTAGGAATGTCTATCTGTTTACAGCCTTCCCTGAGATCGGTCTTACCAAAAGCATCTACACAATCAAGCGTTCCCTTTCTTGAAGCCCTACAGGAGATATACCAGTTTATATCAACCTGGGCTTTACTTGTTCGGTCTTTATTTTTATCCAGATTGACGAAGTTCTTCCCGAAATCAGCAAAAAAACCAGCCCTATCTTCTGCAATACCTGCTTTCATATCTTCAAATACTTGCTCATCGACACCTTCTGGATTATCATCGGTCTTAAGCATATAAGGTGCTACTGAGGATAAGAAAACAAGTTTGCTTAATTTTGATGTTCCGTATTTCTCAACATAAGTGGCCAGCTCACCGCCGCCCATGGAAAATCCAACCAATATCACATTGGAAAGTTCTAATGAACAAATTACTTCGTAGAGGTCATCCGCAAAATCCTGATAGGTATAGCCATTCCACGGTTGCGAACTTTTACCAAAACCGCGTCTGTCGTAAGAGATAACGCGGTAACCGGCATTTACCAGGTCATCTACCTGATATTCCCACATCCTATGGCTTAAAGGCCATCCATGCACTAGAATAACAGGTTGACCTTCTCCAAAATCCTTATAATACAGCTTTACAGCCTGTTTTTTTTCTACGGTAGGTGTTGTTATGTAACTCATATAGTATAAATTTACAGATTACAATATATTATATTCGTGTTTGAACCCTTATATCTTTTTCATTTGTTGTTTCATCATCTGGATCTGTTCGGTCATCATATTATGTTTATCCAGTTGTTTGGCTTCTTTCAGGAGTTTTTGGGCTTCTCTCTTCCTTCTTTTTGACATGGCGATACCCGCGAGATTAAGCTTACACATGGCGAGGTCCTGTTTCATAGAAAGTCCAAGATTCATCGCTCTTTTAAAATATTTTTCCGCCCTGGTCATGTTCTCCTGCGACAGGATCAATCCATGAAGATAATTGTAATATCCTTGCTGTTTCCTGGTCAATGCGGCTTCCGGGTTTTTGATCCTGTCCAGCCATTTTTTAGTACCCTGAAAGTTCTGTTTTCTCATTTGTAAGAAACCCAGCAATATCATTTCGTTCTTGAAATAAAGGAAAACGAACATTCCGGCTAGCAAGGTTAAAGCTATGCCATTTCCTATGGAACTTATAATGAATTGATATACAGCAAATCCTAAAGTAAGGATGGCTAAAGCGAGCTTAATATTCTTGTGGAACATCACGTATCTATTAGAGCAACAAAATTAAAAAAATAATCCATTAAGCGAATCAAATACTTGTATTTAACTACAATAATTATATATTTGCAACACCAAAATTATTGAGATGAAACGTACATTCCAACCTTCCAACAGAAAAAGGAAAAACAAACATGGTTTTAGAAGTCGAATGGCTACAAAGGCCGGAAGAAAAGTCCTTAAAAGAAGAAGAGCTAAAGGTAGAAAAAAACTAAGTGTTTCATCTGAGCCTAGCCTAAGAAAGCGATAAATGTATTACCAGAAAATATTAAGAACGTTATCTATACCATTTAGATAACGTTTTTTTTTATGTCTAAATTTGAATAAAAGATCATGCCAAGAATTAAAGATTATCAATGCATATTAGTCATCGGCTCCGGTCCTATCATCATAGGCCAGGCTTGTGAGTTCGACTACTCCGGTTCGCAGTCGCTCCGATCGCTCAATGAAGATGGTATCAAGACGATACTCATCAATTCTAATCCAGCGACCATCATGACGGATCCTTCCATGGCGGATGAGGTTTACCTTAAACCCCTAACGACCAAATCTATCGTTGAGGTCCTGAAAAAACATCCGGAGATAGATGCTGTGTTACCTACCATGGGTGGTCAAACCGCCCTAAACCTTTGTATAGAAGCTGATGATAAAGGTATCTGGAGCGATTTTAACGTCAGGATGATCGGCGTGGATATCGATGCGATCAATATTACGGAAGACCGTGAAGAATTCAGAAAATTGATGGGAAAGATCGATATTCCTGTCGCACCTTCTAAAACGGTCACCTCATTCCTTCAAGGCAAGGAAGTTGCCCAGGAGTTTGGTTTTCCATTGGTGATCCGAGCATCCTATACGCTGGGCGGAACAGGCGCGTCCATAGTTCACGATGAAAAGGATTTCAACGAACTCTTAACACGCGGTCTTGAAGCATCTCCTATACACGAGGTAATGATCGATAAAGCCTTGATCGGTTGGAAAGAGTATGAACTTGAACTACTACGCGATGCCAACGATAACATAGCGATCATTTGTAGTATAGAGAACATGGATCCGATGGGCATCCATACTGGAGATTCCATCACTATAGCACCAGCAATGACCCTAAGTGACAGAGCTTATCAAAAGATGAGGAACATGGCGATCAGGATGATGCGCAGCATAGGGAACTTTGCCGGTGGCTGTAATGTACAGTTCGCGGTGAGTAATGATGAAAAGGAAGACATCATCGCCGTAGAGATAAACCCGAGGGTTTCACGTTCCTCCGCATTAGCATCAAAAGCAACGGGATATCCCATTGCTAAAGTAGCTTCTAAATTGGCCATCGGTTATTATCTTACTGAGCTCAAGAACCAGATCACACAAACAACTTCAGCCTACTTTGAACCAACGCTTGACTACGTGATCGTGAAGATACCGCGCTGGAACTTCGATAAGTTCGAGGGTTCTGATAGGACTTTAGGTCTACAGATGAAAGCGGTAGGTGAGGTAATGGGCATAGGAAGATCCTTCCAGGAAGCATTACATAAAGCTGCACAATCTCTGGAAATCAAAAGAAATGGATTAGGAGCTGATGGCAAAGGTTATACCGATTATGATCAAATATTAAGCAAGCTTACCTATGCAAGTTGGGACCGCGTTTTCGTAATTTACGATGCTATACAAGCGGGTATACCGCTTAAAAGGATACATGATATAACCAAGATAGATTACTGGTTCTTAAAACAATACGAAGAGCTGCATTATCTGGAAAAAGAGATAGAGAAGTTCAATATAGACAACCTGGAAAAAGAATTGCTACTGGAAGCCAAACAAAAAGGCTTTGCCGATAGACAGATCGCCCATATGCTTGGTTGCTTAGAAAGTCAGGTCTATAAGAAAAGGGAAGAACTGGATATTCAGCGGGTTTACAAACTTGTAGACACTTGTGCGGCCGAGTTTGAAGCAAAAACACCTTACTACTACTCTACTTTTGAAGCACAGATGAGAACAAAAGATGGTAACCTGCTCGTAAGTAATGAGAGTAAAGTGTCAGCCAGGAAGAAGATCATCGTTCTGGGGTCAGGACCTAACAGGATCGGTCAGGGAATTGAGTTCGACTATTGCTGTGTACATGGGGTGATGGCCGCAGCTGAAGCTGGATATGAAACGATCATGATCAATTGTAATCCGGAAACCGTTTCCACCGATTTTGATACGGCGGACAAACTCTACTTTGAGCCAGTTTTCTGGGAACATATCTATGACATCATCCGTCACGAGAAACCAGAAGGAGTCATTGTTCAATTAGGTGGTCAGACCGCTTTAAAACTGGCGGAAAAACTCGATCGTTACAACATTCCCATTATCGGAACCAGTTATCGTTCCTTAGACCTGGCAGAAGATAGAGGAAGGTTCTCCACTTTATTAAGGGACAATGACATCCCTTACCCTAAGTTCGGTACGGCTGAAACCGCCGATGAAGCACTCGAGCTCGCCGATGAACTGGATTTTCCTATACTCTTGAGACCTTCTTATGTATTAGGTGGACAGGGAATGAAGATCGTTATCAACAAAGACGACCTGGAAGCAGAGGTCGTAGACCTTTTAAGGAAAATACCGAACAATAAATTACTATTAGATCATTATCTGGATGGAGCCATAGAAGCAGAAGCGGATGCCCTTTGCGATGGTGAAGATGTTCATATAATGGGTATCATGGAGCATATCGAACCTTGCGGTATCCATTCCGGTGATTCTCATGCCTTGTTGCCGGCCTTTAATCTGGGCGATCTGGTCCTGGAACAGATCAGAGACCACACCCGGAAGATCGCTTTAGCTTTAGATACCGTTGGATTGATCAACATCCAGTTTGCCATCAAAAACGATAAGGTCTATATCATTGAAGCGAACCCTAGGGCATCCAGAACTGTTCCTTTTATCGCGAAAGCTTATGGTGAACCTTACGTGAACTTTGCCACTAAGATCATGTTAGGGGATAAAAAAATAAAAGATCTGGATTTCAAACCTCATTTGGATGGTTATGCTATTAAAAAACCTGTTTTCTCCTTTGATAAGTTCCATAATGTTAACAAAGAACTGGGTCCGGAGATGAAGAGCACCGGAGAAAGCATCCTGTTTATCGATAGTCTTAGGGATGATGAGTTCTATGACTTGTATACGCGACGAAAGATGTATTTGAGCAAGTAATGAATGATAAAGAAGCTCGAATAAGTTTTAGTATTTTTGTTGTACAAATCAAAGTATGGGGTTATTCAAGAAGAATCCATTTGGACATTATCTTTTTTTGAAGAAATGGTTGATCAGGATCATGGGTGCGTTAACGCATAGAAGGTATCGAGGTTTTAACCAACTTCAAATAGAAGGTTCGGAGATCATCAAGGAACTACCGGATAAGAAAGTGTTGTTCGTTTCCAATCATCAAACTTATTTTGCGGATGTTGTGGCCATGTACCATGTTTTTAATGCAAGTCTTAGCGGTAGAATAGATTCTATTAAGAACGTAGGATATCTGTGGAACCCAAAATTGAACTTGTATTACGTGGCCGCAAAAGAGACCATGAAAGGAGGTTTCTTACCCAAGGTTTTAGCCTATGCAGGTTCTGTAAGTATAGACAGGACATGGCGGGCCAATGGTCAGGATGTGAACAGGAAAGTAAAGTTCAGCGATATCAGCAACATAGGGAAGGCTATAAATGATGGTTGGGTGATCACATTCCCGCAGGGAACTACAACACCATGGAAACCCATACGTAAAGGTACAGCTCACATTATCAAACATTATCAACCAATCGTCATTCCTATCGTTATTGATGGTTTTAGACGTTCTTTTGATAAAAAAGGAATCAACATTAAGAAAAGAGGCATCTTACAATCCATGCAGATTAAGCAACCGCTTGAAATTGATCATGATAATGACAGTTTAGATGCTATCGTGGAAAAATTGGAATATGCTATTGAACAGCATCCTTCTTTTAAAAAGGTCATTTCAGAAAAAGAAGCCAATCAATTAGAAGCGCTTAATGAGAAAAGACGTTACAGTGCAAAATATCCCGAGGGTAACTAGTTCAATGGTATAACCTTATACCCTTCATCCTTCAACAACTCTACGACTCCATTCTCCCCGATCAAATGAGCTGCTCCAAATGCGATAAAAACCTTTTTATCGTTCATTTTTTCCCTGATCACAGGAATCCAGTTCTTGTTCCTCTTGTCCAGGGCAATATCCGTGAAGTCATTGAGGAAGCTATCCGATTCATCAAAAAGCTTTTTTAGACCTTTAAGGTTAGCATTGTTATAGTACTGCATCATTTTATCCAGCATTTTAATATCTTCTTGTTGATCTTCTTCAATGGATGCGATCATCTCGTTATAAACTTTTTGATGGGGAATGCTGTCTAATGCGCTTATTTGCTCTTCAATGGTTTCCAGGCCACTGATAGGCATATTTTGCTGTTGAGCTTTTTGCAGTAAAAGTTGGTCATAACCGGTCTGGTTCTTGCAGTTTAATAGAGATTGGGTTATCAGGGAGCTCAAGAATATCGGTTTCATGTTGCTTACCATCGCGAAATCCGGGATCATCTTTACGTTTTCATTTACGAATTCTTCCAGGGATTCAAGCTCTTCATTGGTAAGAAAATCGGATGCATCTTTACCATTAGGCAACATCATCTTTTGCATCATCCGCATTTGCAGACTAGGGTCGGACATATCGATCTCGAGTATGAGTCCATCCGAATCATTCAGCGCCTTTTCAACGTCTGGAGAAAGTTCAGCATTGCATGAGATATGTATCGTTCCGTAAAGATAAGCTTCCTGATCACCTTTTGAGGCTTTCCATAATAAGGCATTTTCAACCTCGGATTGAGCAAATGCCAGGTTCATTATCAATAAAAAAGGAATGTATAATCGAAAATATTTCATCATTCTTCTCTTTTGAATTCCTTATAGTTCTTGATCAACCTCCTAATTAATCTACCGTAGATAAGATAATAGATCAACCATATCAAACCGCCAATGACTCCAATACTTATAACAAAAAAGACTATAAAGTAAAGTAGGTTTTCGTCATAATTATTGTTCAATGAACTTACGGCAGCAAAAAAACCAATTGAAAAACTTATCGCGAATATAATAAGATTGAACCATACATAATATTTCACACTTCTTCTGGTCTCGATGATCCTTTTGATGAGCGTCCTTACATCATCTGTCACTTTGATCTTCATATAATTCCTACAGAACCAAGCTATGAATCCTATAACACCGATGTAATTGACATAGATCAGACCCTTCATGAACATGGAAACACCAAGTTCATCAACAAGATCATTATATTCTGCATTTACTGATAATAGATCGATAATGATCCAGAAGGAAAATTCAATGATACTTATGATAAAGATCCATTTCACCACAGATGTAGACTTTTGCTGAAGCATTGGGGAAAGTTTCTGCTTATCATATCTGGGCAGGTTTTCCTCTTGCTTTTTCCAGTCTTGTTTCAATAGTTCTAGTTCATCCATTGCATGCTTATTAAGCTTGTAATATTTTTTTTATCTTTTTCTTAACACGGTTCATTTTCACTCTTGCATTGACCTGTGACATCCCCAATGTTTTTGCGATCTCAGGGTAATCCTTATCGTCCAGGTATAAAAGTACAAGTGCTTTGTCAATATCGTTGAGCTCTTTTATGGCCTTGTACATCAGGTTGATGTTCTCCTCGGTCGTAGGGTCATATTCTTCAGCTTCCACCTTGAATGCTACATTTTCCAGGTCGCCTGTGTCTACCCGTTTCTTCCCTTTTCTATACAATGTTATGGCCGTATTCAATGCTACACGATACATCCAGGTGCTAAACTTAGCCTCACCCCTGAACCTGGGATAAGCCTTCCATAACTGTATGCTCATTTCCTGGAAAAGGTCTTGATGACCATGTTCATCATTTGTATACATCCTACATATCTTATGTAAGATATTCTGATGCTTCTCTAAAAGCTTTACGAACTTAGCTTTATCAGGCTTGCTCAATAACCCTTTTTTTTGTTAGTAGGCAATTTTATAAAAATGTTACAATTCTTAATGGACAATTGACTTATCTTTACAATATGAACATACCTGAAACTGATTATCCTAGAGTTGTAGTAATTGGCGGCGGCTTTGGTGGTATATCCTGCGCCCGAAATCTTATCAATAAAAAGGTTCAATTAGTAATGCTTGACAAAAGGAACTATCATACGTTCCAACCTTTATTATATCAGGTTTCCACATCTGGTCTGGAACCAGATTCCATAGCATTTCCTCTACGAAAGCTATTCAACAAGGGAAATAATACCTATTTTAGGTTAGCAGAAGTGAAGAACATCAATCCCGATAAAAAAAAGATACATACCAACATCGGTGAGTTGTCCTTTGATTATCTGGTCATTGCCACAGGTTCAAAGACAAATTTCTTTGGCAATGAGAACATCGAGAAGAATGGCGTTTGGATGAAGACTGTTCCACAGGCATTAAACCTTAGGAGTCTTATCCTGGAAAACTTAGAACAAGCCTCCATCACTGATGATATGGATGAGCGTAAAAGATTGCTCAACTTTGTTATCGCCGGTGCAGGACCTACAGGCGTTGAGCTAAGCGGTGCTATCGCTGAAATGCGAAAGAACATACTGACCAAGGATTATCCAGATATTGATAAAGAAGAAATGCACGTTCATCTCTTAGAAGGAATGGAGCGTGTACTGCCACCTATGAGCAAAAAGTCTTCCAGGAACGCGCAAAAATATCTGGAAGACCTTGGTGTAGAAGTTCATCTTTCCACTTTTGTAGAAGATTATAAAAATAAACAAGTTACTACTAGCGATGGAAAACAATTCTTTACAGAAACGTTCATATGGTCCGCCGGAGTTACCGGAGCGCCTGTTGAGGGTTTCGTAGGGAAATCTTATATGGAAAAAGGAAATCGTTATCGTGTGAACAGGTTTAATCAGGTCGGCGGTTATGAGTCCATATATGCCATTGGAGATATTGCCCTAATGAAAACGGATGATTATCCGAATGGACATCCTATGGTAGCACAGCCGGCTATACAGCAGGGAAAACATCTGGCCAAGAACCTGTTAAGATCTTTAGATGGTGAGGCAATGCAAGCTTTCAAATATTATGACAAAGGAACTATGGCTACGATAGGAAGGAATAGGGCTGTCGTTGACCTGAAGTCTATCAAGTTCGGAGGTGTGCTTGCCTGGTATGTCTGGATGTTCGTCCATCTTTGGTTCCTGATAGGTTTTAAGAACAGGATCGTCACTTTCTTTAATTGGGTGTATAATTATGTCAATTATGATCGCGCCCAAAGATTGATCATCCGACCTTTTAAAAAGAAAAGAACTCAATTATCTGATGTAGATTGATCATCTACAAACTGAAATAGAACAAAATATGGGGTGTTGTGCTTGCTCCTATTATTTAAAATACTTGAACTCCTTGCATCATTTTCTTTCTTAGAAATTTAATAAGAATAGATGTTTTAGCTATTCTTGAAGCACTTAAATCTTAAATGTTCCACAGAACGTCATATTCATGCATCTCAATTCTAAAAAACTTAAAAAGCCTTTGAAAGATAATCAAAGGCTATTTGTTATTAATTTATGTGGAGAATATTTAGTTGACGTTGATGTCTCCAGACATTGAGCTGGTATGCACCTGACATGCATAATTATCCAACTGTGAAGCCAGATCTTGGGTGACCGTAAAATTAAATGTACCATTGCTCTGGTCCGTGACGAAATTCACCGCAGGATCATTACTGTAGCTGCCGCTTGAACTCTGCATGCCTAACAAAAGGTTATCTGAAGCATCTCTCAACATCAACGGATGCGCATTTGGATTGACAACGCTTATCTCATAACGTTGACCTACTTCAAAGTTCCAGGCACTGTTATCCGTGTTCAGACTGGTGACAGCTCCGCCGGTCTGTTCAGATACGAAATAAGCGGAAGCGCCACTATTGTCCAGGGTAATTCCTACAACATCATTACCTCCAACGCCAGGAAGTGAAGGCAGTATAACCTTATCGACTATATGGATAATACCATTGGTGGTTTGAACATCCGTAAAGGTAATATTGATCACACGTCCGTTCGGGTCGGTTATAACAGCGTTTGAAGCACTTATATCTATATTTTCACCTTCTAGCGTAGTTACTTCACCATCCATTAGGTCCGTGGACCGAACATTAGATTCAGCTAATACGTGGAAATTAAGCGTGCTGGTCAAGGTTGACGCATCAATATCAGCTAAAGCATCCATACCGAGTTCATTTAGCACATCGGTAAAAGCCTGGTTCGTAGGAGCAAACACTGTAAAGGGTGCTGGCGCATTATCAGCATCCGTGCTTAAGGTTTGCACGAAATCTGGTTGGTCATCACGAGTCAAAGCTTCAGCTAAGGTGCTGAATTGCGGGTCAGTTGTTGCGAAAGTGGTGATATCAGGCATCGGTATGACAGCATCTGTCACGTGAACAACGCCATTGCTCGCTTCCAGGTCAGGTGTGGTTACGGTTGCCGTTCCATTCAAGAGAACATCCGTGTCTACATTGATCAATAAGCTCAACTGATTGCTATTGCCTGAAAAACTTTCAGTAGCCTGCGTATCTAAGTAGGTATTTGAAAGATCTTCAGACAAAGCTGTTCCGTTTACCACATGGTTTAAGAGCATGTTCGTCAGTTCCTCATCACTAAGGCCCGATAGATTAACTTGTTCAAATGCTGCGTCATTAGGAGCGAATATGGTGTAATTACCATCGTTGAGAACCTGTTGAAGTCCTGTATCTGTCAACAACTGTTCTAGCGTAGTGTGGTCTGGACTTTCCGCAATGATCTCAAAGGTCGTAGGGTCATTCTGGATCGGCGTTGCGGAATCATCATCGCTGCATCCACTAATTAGCAAAAATGCAGTCAATAATAGGCTTGTTTTGAATAATATTTTCATCTTATCATTTTTTCAAAACTAATTATTGATACTGAAAGATACGTTTACTATTTCATAATATTAAGCTAACATTCGTAAATAGCCTCAACCTGATTACTAAATAAAGTATGTAAATTGTAATTTTGCAGTAAATTAATGGTAATGAAAAAGGTAGTGGTTGGCATGAGCGGTGGCGTTGATTCCTCTGTAGCCGCATTGCTTTGTAAAGAAGCTGGTTACGAGGTTATTGGACTGTTCATGAAGAATTGGCATGACGACTCTGTGACCATCAGCGATGAATGTCCTTGGGTGGAAGATAGCAATGATGCAATGCTGGTGGCCGATAAGCTGGGAATTCCTTTCCAGACCGTAGACCTAAGCGATACTTACAAAGAACGTATTGTGGACTATATGTTCGATGAATATGAAAAAGGCCGGACACCGAATCCTGATGTGCTATGTAACAGGGAGATAAAGTTCGACGTTTTCCTGGATATCGCTTTATCACTGGGTGCGGATTTCGTCGCGACCGGCCATTATTGTAGAAAGGGCAGCATTGAAAATGAAAATAACACTGTATATCGACTTCTGAGCGGTGTAGATCCGAACAAGGACCAATCTTATTTCTTATGCCAGCTCAACCAGTATCAACTGAGCAAAACGCTTTTCCCTATCGGTGAGCTTCACAAGGATGAAGTAAGAAGGATCGCCAGAGAAAACGGTCTTATCACGGCGGAGAAGAGAGACTCTCAGGGCTTATGTTTCATAGGGAAAGTTAAGTTACCCGATTTCTTAAAGCAAAAATTAGCACCAAAGGAAGGTGATATCATTGAAATACCGGCCGATACAGAAGTTTTAAATCCTGTCAGTTCAATTTCAGCCGATACCATGGTAGCTCAACCACAAAAGATAGATTATCAACCGGAAATGGGGAAGATCGTAGGAAAACATGAAGGTGCACACTATTTTACCAATGGGCAACGCAAAGGTTTGGCCGTAGGTGGAACACCGGAACCTTTGTTCGTTCTGGCCACTGATGTGGACAAGAATATTGTTTACGTAGGTCAGGGCAAGGAACATCCCGGTTTATATAATGATCAACTCTGGGTTGACCAGGATGATCTTCATTGGATAAGAAAAGACCTCATGCTGAAAATCGGTGAACAAAAAGAATATAAGGCGCGAATACGTTATCGTCAACCCTTATCATCAGCTACACTGGAAATGATGGACAACGGACTTTTAGTAAGTTTCTATGAACCCCAATTTGCCATCACTTCCGGTCAATTCGTCGCCTTCTATGATGAGGAGGAACTGATCGCCAGCGGTATAATTCAATAAAAACTATGGGAAACGATCGCATTACAAGTTTGTTCAATATTCAATATCCAATCATTCAGGCGGGTATGATCTGGGCCAGCGGTTGGAAATTAGCCAGTGCTGTAAGCAATTCTGGTGGTTTGGGTATCATCGGTGCTGGATCGATGTATCCTGATATCTTAAAAGAACATATCCAAAAATGTCAACAATCAACACAAAGACCATTTGCGGTAAACGTACCGCTGCTCTATCCTGATATTGAGAAGATAATGGACATCATTGTAGCCCATGATGTCAAGATCGTGTTCACATCTGCTGGAAATCCGGCAAAATGGACTCCTTTTTTAAAAGAAAAAGGTATCAAGGTCGTACATGTGGTTAGCAGTGTAAAATTTGCTAAAAAGGCGGAAGAGATAGGTGTTGATGCTGTCGTAGCCGAAGGTTTTGAGGCCGGCGGTCATAATGGTCGTGAAGAAACCACAACCTTTACGCTGATCCCGATGCTCCGTAAAGCCGTGAATATTCCTGTTATCGCGGCCGGCGGTATCGGAAATGGTCAGGCCATCCTGGCAGCGATGGTCCTTGGTGCAGACGCGGCTCAAATAGGAACTCGTTTCGTAGCTAGCCATGAAGCTTCTTCCCATCGATCCTTTAAAGAAAAGGTCGTGGAGAGTCAGGAAGGCGATACCATGTTAACGCTCAAAGAATTGGCTCCGGTAAGGATGATGAAGAACAAGTTCTTTGAAGAGATACAGGGTCTTTATCAGAAAGGCACGAGCAAAGAAGAACTAAAAACGCACTTGGGTAGAGCTCGCGCTAAACGTGGGATGTTTGAAGGCGATCTGGATGAAGGCGAGCTGGAAATCGGTCAAATATCCGGTTTGATCGATGAAATACTTCCTGCCAGGCTTATCGTTAAGAACTTGATAAAGGAGTTCAACAAGGCCAAAGAGGAAATGCTAAATTATCGACTGGAATAGATCATTCATCCTTTTCATTATCTTTTAGGTCAGGAATGTCCAACTTTATTTTTTCCCTATCCTTTAAGGAGTTTATAGTCGCGGTCTTAAGGTCATCTTTGTATTCTATAAAATAATAGGCATTGTTCTTGTACCCATCGCTAAAAATATTATCCTGATAATTAAATCTGTTCAAATTGTAATTGGTCATTCCAGGAATCCTTAAGGATTCATCAAGATCGGAACGATAGGCAAGTCTGAGAACGATGTCATATAACATGTCATAACCACGAACACAATATTTGTTAGGATATATCCCTTTTTTCCTATGGAAAGCTTTCATGAATTCCGTAGGCTCTTCTACCGCAAGTTGCTTTGAATTGTCAACGGCTATGAAGTGCATTTGGCTTAAATAAGCATTATCTATCTCATCCTCGTAGAAATTCTTTCTGTTACTACTGAACAATCTTATGGGAAAATGCTTCACTTCCACTACTTCCATTTCACCATCTTCATTCTTCTCCCTGATCTCATATTCAGACAGGCTGTGTAAATGATTGATCGTGCTCTCTACGATCCCAACATCACTACTGGTCATCACCACCCAATTCTCTTTTTTGTTGTTCAAATATTTTAGGATGGAATCTTGCTGTACATAATTCTTTCTGGATGGAATGATCTTCGCATTAGGGAAAGAATACTTGAACCTGTATTGGGACTTATAATCCGCACTATCCGTGACGATCAGTAGATTTTCCGCTTCATGGATCGTACTCAACATACTGATGAGGGCTTTCTGCTTTGTAGAACTTGCGGGGATCGAAGAAACGGTATTATCGCTTCTTTTCTTCAGCGTGCTAAATGGGGCAATTATAGGAATATCCTTTTCACTCAATCGATCAGATACTATATTGAAATTTGGTGGGATGATCGGACCGACAGCTACCTGGGTTTGGTTAAAATTGATCTTTTTCACTAAACTGTCCAGATGGCCAGGATCAGTACGTGTGTCAAATACCCTTAGGTCAACTTCTAAACCTAATGCATTCGCGGAATCAATGGCTGCTTGAACACCATTATAAAAATCAATGGATATCTGTGATAACTTATTATCCGCTAATCTTTTTCTCTTATTGATCGTATCATTATCGAACTTTTGTAAGTTGAACGGCAGGAAAAGATCAATGTACTTCCGGTCATAGTTCCTGATCTTGGTCTTAAGGTCTAAAGGTTGTTCAGCAAAAAGACTGAACACTTTATCAGTAGAAGTTTTCCTGGGTAATTTTAGGACCATTCCCTTTTGTAATCCCAGGTTTTTTAGGGCTGGGTTAACATTTTTAAGCTCCTGCTCAGTGATATCATATTCTTTTGTCAGACTGAAGATGGTCGCATCATCAGGGACTTTATAGTATTTGTAACCTACATAATCCGGTATTGGCTGTTCTTTTTCTTTGCTTTCCCTTTTGATGGTCAGTATTTGCCCAGGTTGGAGTGCTTTTATCGAAGGATTGGCCTTTTCCAGTTGATCGACTTCTATTCCATATTGTTTGGCAATACCATATTTTGTTTCTTTAGGAAGCACCAGGTGCTTTAAGGTCTTGAACCTTGAGTTGGTGATGGATTGGTTGACCGTTCTCGATCTTTCCTTACTAAGTTTACTTACAGGGATCTTGATACGGGATCCCGTTTTAAGTTCATTCTGGTCCAAAGCTGGATTAGCCTTCTTGATATCCTGAACGGTGAGTCCATAGGACCTTGAGATGCTCCATAATGTTTCACCTTCTGATATTGCATGTTCTGCATAAGATGTTTTCGAGCTTATATCTAAAGGGATGAAGATGTTTTGCTTTGATAATTTTCCACTTCTGGAAAGGTCGGGATTGTACTCGATGATCTGTTCAGCAGAAACCTTGAATCGACGCGCTATATTTTTCAGTGTTTCTCCTTCTTTTACCTCATAGGTCTCAAGTTGTTGCCCTTGCACAAGGCTTGAAACGGTCAAGACCAGAACAAAAAATATATTTTTTATTTGCATAACTATTCCCATTCTATGGTTGCCGGTGGCTTTGAACTGATATCATACACCACACGATTGACACCGGAAACCCTATTGATTATCTTATTAGAAACCTTTTGTAAGAAAGCATAAGGTAGGTCTACCCAATCCGCGGTCATGCCGTCAGTTGATCCCACCGCTCTCAAGGCAACGACCTTTTCATAAGTTCTTTCATCTCCCATGACGCCTACACTTTCTACCGGAAGCAAAATTGCGCCGGCCTGCCAAATATCGTCATATAAATTCCATTCGCGCAATTCTTTAATATAAATATCATCTACTTCCTGTAATAAGGCCACTTTTTCACGCGTTATCTGTCCCAAGATCCTTATCGCCAGTCCAGGTCCGGGAAAAGGGTGTCTGCCCAATAAAGCATCATCAATACCAAGCTCCTTGCCTACTCTTCTTACTTCATCCTTGAAGATCGATCGTAGTGGTTCTACTACCTGAAGCTTCATATAGTCGGGTAATCCACCCACATTATGGTGGGATTTGATGGTAGCGGATGGTCCGTTGACGGAAACTGATTCTATCACATCCGGATAGATCGTGCCCTGCGCTAAAAAGGAAACATCTTTAATTTCATTTGCTTCATCATCAAAAACATCGATAAACGTGTTGCCGATCTTCTTGCGTTTTTCCTCTGGGTCGCTGACACCTTCTAAAGCATTGAGGAACCTATCGCTGGCATCAACCCCTTTAACGTTCAAGCCCATATCCCTGTACTGATGTAAGACCTGATCGAACTCGTTCTTACGTAATAATCCGTTATTAACAAAAATGCAGTATAAATTCTTACCGATCGCCTGATGCAACAATACCGCCGCAACGCTTGAATCCACTCCGCCGCTCAAACCCAGAACTACTTTTTGGTCTCTGATCCTGTCCTTCAATTGATCAACGGTGAAGTCAACAAAAACTTCTGGTGTCCAGTTTTGTTCCAAACCGCTGATGAGGACCAGGAAATTATGTAACATTTTTAGACCATCTGTTGTATGATAAACCTCCGGATGGAATTGGATGCCATATATGCTGGTATTTGCTTTTTTAAAGGCAGCGTTTTCAACATCTTCCGTACTGGCTATCCTTTCAAATCCATCTGGCAAAGCTAATATGGTATCGCTATGGGACATCCATACCTGCGAATCATTGTTCACACTTTCAAGAAGTTTATCCTGTTGCGTTATGTGGATCCGTGCTCTACCAAATTCCCGTTTATTAGATTTTTCAACTTTTCCTCCATAATGCTTGACCAGATATTGCGCACTAAAGCAAATGTTAAGTACCGGTTTTTCCGTATCAAAAAGTATCGGATCGATGACGGGTGCATCTTTTGCCGAAACTGAAAATGGACTACCAGAAAGCACATAAGCAGAAAAGCTATCCAAATTTTCTGGTAGATGATGGTAAGGAAAGATATCACAATAGATGTTCAACTCTCTTATCCTTCTGGCGATCAATTGTGTATATTGGGAACCAAAATCGACGACTAGTACTTTATCCATGTATAAAAATTGATGTGTAAAATTAAACTTTTCAATAGAATAGATGATTTATTGAGTGGTATTTATTTTTTATTCGATGGTCAAGTGTCTGAATATCTTAAGGAAAAACAAAGACCAGAAATGTTGCTCTAGCGCTTATCCGATCAACTTTAGTATAAAATTAAAATCATCTTAGCTGTAAAAATAGATATTTGACACAAAAAAATATGAAAGCAGCCCAAATAAAAGAAGCAGGTTCCAATTTTGAGATCGTTGATATCGAAAAACCGAGCCCAAAAGCAAACGAAGTATTGATCAAAGTGGAAGCTTGTGGTATTTGCCACAGCGATATGTTTACCAAAGAAGGCGCCTTTCCGGGCATTGATTATCCGCGTGTTCC
>CAJXLO010000008.1 GCA_913056525.1 uncultured Psychroflexus sp. | reverse complement strand
AAAGAAAAATGAAACCATTAATACTGATATTTTTACTTGTAAACACCATGCTTATGCAAGCACAAAATGAAATAGAAAAGGCTTTAGACGAATATGCTGATGGTAGTATTGAATACATCTCAACTGATGAGTTGGCCAAACTGATATCAACTGATCAAAACATACAGCTCTTAGATACGCGGAGCAAAGAAGAGTTTGAGGTAAGTTCTATCGAAAATGCGCTGTTTGTTGGTTATGAAGATTTTGAGCTTGAGCGATATGAAGATCAGTTGGATAAAGACTTGCCAATCATCGTATATTGCTCTATTGGCGTACGTTCTGAGAAAATAGGCGAACAACTCAAAGCCGCCGGATTCAATAACATCAAGAACTTACGCGGCGGTATCTTTAAGTGGTTCAATGAAGCTCATAAAGTTGTTAATGAAAATGAACAGGAAACAAATCGCATTCATGGCTTTAATGAGAAATGGAGCCGGTTTTTGAAAAGGGGTGAAGTGGTTTATTGAGTGAATAAAAGAGGCAATTCATGTTACATCCTAATGTTTAGACTTTCCAAACTAAGGAAACATCATAATTAGAAAATGCTTTATCTTTAGATATTATTTCTATCTTTTCAACAATAGACTGAGCAATAATAATTCTATCAAATGGATCTTGATGAAAAAATTCTAGTTCAGAATTCTTCAGTATATGTGATGTTGTGATAGGTAATATGTCAAAACCAGTTTCTTCTATAATAGAGAAAATATCTTTAAGGTTGGCATTTAATTCAAGCCTTCCAATTGAGTATTTAATACCAATTTCCCAAAATGAGGCAATACTAACAAAGCAATTATTTTCACTGCTTTCAATAATTTTTTTAGTTTGAATAGGAAGTTTATTATTATCTGTAATGAACCATATTAATGCATGAGTATCTACTAAAAAATTCATTTTATGTAATCTTGAAATCCTTTCATTGGCTCATCAAAATTTTCTTTCATCTTGATCATTCCCTTAGCTTTTCCGGGTGATCTTTTGACATGTTTTTCTTTTTGGTGTTTAGATTTATGATCTAAGAATTCTATAAATTCAGATACTTCAATCTTTAAATGAGAAGGTAACTTAGATAATTTAGTAAACAATTGTATATCAGTCATAATATCAATTTATTCAAATTTATATAATTATATTTAAATATAAGATTTGTTCTACATTTTTTAATTTTGAAGCATTTAAATAGATCATCAACCAATAATTTCAAAATCAATACATGCCCAAGCAACTCCTTATCATCTTTGCTAAAAACCCGATTAAAGGAAAGGTCAAAACGCGTTTAGCAAAAGCAATAGGTGATGAGAAAGCCCTTGCGATCTATGAATTTTTGTTAGGTCATATCCATCAGGAAATTAGGCAATTAGCAGTTGATATTGAAGTGCATTATTCGCATTTTATCGATTATGACGATGATTGGCAACATGATCGGCTGGAAAAGAAATTGCAAACAGAAGGCGATCTGGGAGAAAAAATGGGTCATGCTTTTCATCAGGCTTTTGCAAATGGTTATCAGCATATTATCGGTATCGGCACAGATATTTATGATTTAAATGCTAATGATATTCAAGCCGGATTTGATCAGCTGAAAAAAAACCCTTATTGCTTTGGTCCGGCGAATGATGGCGGTTATTATTTGATCGGGATGACGCAATATCAGCCTCAAATATTTCAAAATAAATCCTGGAGTACCGCATCAGTCTTAAAAGAAACTTTACGGGATTTACCGCCAGAAAATGTAGCTTTGTTGCAAGAAAAAATGGACGTCGACACGATCGAGGACCTTAAGCAAATCAAGGAATTAAGCTATATTATAAAGTAGAATGATGAATTTTATAGAACAAACAACAGCTTATTTAAAAAGTAAAGGTTTTGAAGCACCGGAAGTCGGTATCGTGCTTGGCACCGGACTAGGCAAACTACTGGATGACGTAGATATTCTATATGAAGCGAGCTATAATCACATTCCTAATTTTCCCACGGCGACGGTGGAATTCCATAAGGGCAAACTGATCTACGGCAAGTTCCAGCACAAGAAAGTGGTGATCATGCAAGGAAGGTTCCACTTATATGAAGGTTATGATTTTCAGGATGTCACCTATCCTATTCGTATCATGCATCAATTAGGTATCAAGAAATTACTGATATCTAACGCATCCGGAGCGGTAAACCTGGACTTTAAAAAAGGGGAATTGATGCTGATCGATGATCATATCAACCTTCAGGGCGGATCTCCACTGGCGTTCAAAGGCGTTTCAAAGTTTGGTGAGCGATTTGTAGATATGAGCGCTCCTTATGATGAGAAAATGGCCAACAAGATCATCAAGATAGCCAGGGAAAAAGGGATTTGTTTGCATCAAGGCGTTTATGCCGCTGTGATCGGTCCGCAATTGGAAACCAGGGCAGAATATCGATATTTAAAGACGATAGGAGCAGACGCCGTGGGTATGAGCACGGTTCCTGAGGTGATCGTTGCTAACCATTTAAAACTGCCGGTGATTGCTGTATCGGTATTGACTGATGAATGTGATCCCGATGATCTGCGACCGATAAATGTCCAGGAGATCATTCAAATGGCAGAAAAAGCGGAGCCGGAAATGGTACAGCTGTTCAAGTCGCTTATCAAGGATCTTGAAGTTTAATTCGTAACCTGAAGAACACCATTACCTTCCGTTACTCGATAATTGAGCAAGGTATATTCCAGCCCTTCCGTTTCTGTAGGTTGACCGGTTACCAGGCTATATCTGTTCGGCTCGTCACAAGTAGAGACCGCTTCCAGGCCATCGACCTGTAGGGTTGTACAAGGTTCTGGTGGTAAGTTAGGGTCGGCGGCATCCCATGCAAGGAATTGACTGCCGGTATTCACGATGATCACGCCGGCATTTCCTACATTAGGTTGATAAACAGCATTGCCCGCAAAGTTCAATGGATTATACTGTGGTAAGCTAAGGTCTGCTGTGAAATTGACCGAAACATTGGCCAGGAACGGATTATTAAAGTTGTTGTCATCATCAGAACAAGACGAAAACATGAGCAGGGAGCTAATAATCAGCAAGTAATAAGTGTATTTTTGCATAACTGGATGATCAAATCGTTGATATAACGTTCAAATTTACTATATTTGTACAAAGAATCTCGTGAAAACGGGATTCTTTTATTTTGTCAAATTTAAAATAAAACATGATGAGCAATGTTTCTTATTATACAGAAGAAGGATTAAAAAAACTAAGAGATGAGCTTGACCATCTAAGAGATGTAGAAAGGCCTAAAGCCTCTCAGGCCATCGCTGATGCCAGAGATAAAGGCGATCTAAGTGAAAATGCGGAATATGATGCGGCTAAGGAAGCGCAGGGAATGCTGGAAATGAAGATCGCTAAACTGGAAGAAACCGTTGCTAATGCCCGTGTAATCGATGAGTCCCAATTAGACACTTCCAAGGTGCTTATTCACAGCAATGTAAAGCTCAAGAACAATAAGAATAAAAAGACATTCAGTTATAAGCTTGTCGCACAGAGCGAAGCTGATCTTAAAGCGGGAAAAATATCCGTCGATTCCCCGATCGGTAAAGGACTGTTAGGTAAAAAAGAAGGCGAAAAAGCGGAGATAAAAGTACCTAACGGAACCTTAGAATTTACGGTTTTGGAAATATCGCGAGACTAGTTCCCTTTAAAACGCAATATCGCTCTAGTTCCGGGAGATGAGGTTTTCTGACTCAAGACGAACGAAAAGTTCATACCAAATTCCTTGTTAAAATAGATAAGTCGTTCTTTAATATTATCGATTCCTAGAGAATTGCTCTTCCTGCTCTTTTTTTGTCGATTTTGCCTTGCTTTATCCAGGCCAATGCCGTTATCCTCTATGATCAGTTGTTCGCTGTTGTCATCATAATGGACCTCTATTTTTTTCTCCATTTCCTTATCTAAAGGTACGAGTCCGTGCCAGATAGCATTTTCAACGATAGGCTGAAGAATAAGCGGTGGGAACTTCATTTGTAATATACGCTTGTCCATTTTTTGAATCCGTAGATCAATATCATGATCAAACCTGGAGTTCTCTACCTGAACGTATTTTTTTATGATCTGCAGCTCTTCATCTAAAGTAATAAGTTCGTTCTTGCTACTTTCCAGCACTTTACGAAGTAATGAGGAAAATTTGGAGAGATAGTCGATCGCCTTGTACTGATCGTTCTCGATCAAAGCAGATTTTATCGAATTCAGTGCATTGAAGATAAAATGAGGGTTCATCTGGCTCCTCAAGCTGTGAAGTTTAAGCTCGTTGATCTTTTTATCGTAGTTCACCTTTAGCTTTTCCAAACGAGCTTCCTGTATCTCTTTTTCGAAATTACGGATCTCTTTTTCCCTTTTCTCCAGTTCACTTCTTAGTTTGATGTTCATGTTCTTGTTCATTTCCTCGTTCTGTCTGGACAAATGGACCCTTTCATCATTGATGAGTTGGACTTTAAGAGAAAGACATAGACCAAAGAAAATTTGTTCTATGAACAGACCTATATAGTAAATGCAAATAGGAGCTATAAAAAAAGTAATATCATATTGCAGACCCAGAACGGATAGGACTAGAGATATCAAGGCACCTAAGAGGTAGGTGGTACTCCCTATAAAGAAGAAGTACTTGAGCTTTCCCGGAATAGCCCATAATCTGATCAGGACGAAAATGCTTAGTATCGTGAACACTGGAGAGAATCCATAGATAAAGATCGACCTGAACACATAATGGTTCAGGAAAAAAAGGGTGATCAATGCCAATACGAGCCCAGAAAAGATAATAATGGGAATAGATCGTTTAATAAAACGGTATAAGCTGGGTAGATACTTTTTAACATCTAAAAAGCTTAAGAAAAAATAGAAATAAATACCATTATAAAAGACTTGGATCAACCAAAAGAATACGTTCAGGTCAGAATTCCTCAATAATTGGAAAAAACTTTCAGAAAGATAAGGACTCCTTAAGACCATATAACCTAATAGCAGGTAACTGAAGATCGTGTAGAAAAGGAATGAGCTTTGTCTAATGCGAAACCAAACGGCAAAACTATAGGTGCCGATGATAAAAAGACTTGTTGATGCTACATGCCACAAGAAATATTGTAATACGAATTCCATATTAGAAGCTAAAGCAAGTTGAACAACTTATCCTTCTTGGATCGGGAAATAGGTATGCTCGTTCCGTCGTTCAGGATGATAATGGAATCCTTCTTGTTGATCTCGCGCACTTCGTTCAGGTTGATGATATACGAATTATGAACGCGCATGAACGGGTATTTTTCCAACTTTTCTTCCATGTACTTGAGCTTCTTGGATATCAGGTGACTTTCCCCTTTCTTGAGATATATATGACAATAGTTGCCATCGCTTTGACAGTAAATGATGCCTTCCGGGTCGATCAATCTGATATTTTGGTCGATAGCGACTTGGATCTTATTGTTCAGGTTTTGGTCGATCTGCTCTTTTTCTTTCTTAGATAGCATTTTATCGATCAGCACTTTTAGTTCATCATGCTCTACCGGCTTGAGCAGATAATCAAAAGCCTGTGCCTTGATGGCCTTGATCGCATATTGATCATAGGCCGTAACGAAGATTACGTCAAAATCCCTGTGTTCAAAATGCTCCAGGAACTCAAACCCATCTATTTTAGGCATTTCTATGTCCAGGAAGATGAAATCCACCTCATGCTCGCTCAAATAGTCTCTGGCTTGTTCGGTATCTGTAAAGGTGTTTTTTATCTGAATATCTTCATTGAACTTTTCTAGTTCCCATTCGAGGCTTTTTATGGACTTGACCTCATCATCTACTAATATACATGTTAGCATGGACCATCTTCAGGTTTAGAATGTTTTTTGACCATTCTATTATACAATAGTTAAGTACGAATGTAAAGAGAATTTAACTAATTGTAAACTAAATCTTACTATCTATAAAGTCAATAAATAATGATAGGTTCTAGAGCAAATATGGGCTGAGCCGTAGATGAATGTTCGGGGTATAAAAGGTGGCACCTGAACACTGGTAAATAAAAAGGAACCGTCTGTAAATCCATCCACGCTTGCGGTGAAGATCTTGATCAATAAGAAAAAGTGTTTTTTTATTTGAGTAAAATATACATATACGAGGCGTCCAATATTTCTTTTATTTACCCTTATGATATTGTTCTACAGTTATGCATTGCTTTCACAATTAACTTTTGTAGGCGATAATTCTGGCGCTACGATAGATGGAACTCATGTTATAAAAGTAGGGCAAATGTAAATTTAGGTGGTAATATAGTTCAAAATTATGTTTTAGATAATGTAAATATTGATATGTCACATCCTTTTAATAGTGAATTGAAATTAAAGCTTATATCGCCATATGGAACTTCATTAGAATTATCTATAAACGATGGTGGCTTTTCCAATAATTACAACAATACAACTTTTACCGATAATACTAATGATACTACTGATGTGTTAGGACCTTTCAACGGGATTTATCAACCAAAAGGGGGAAATTTTATTTCAAAATATTTTAATTGTAATGTAAACGGTGATTGAATATTAGAAATTAATGATGTAAATGCTCCTTTCAACGCAGTTGATGCAAAAAATATCTAATCATCTATTTTTAATAGTTTTTAAACTAATATTGATCTACTTTTGACCCTTACTTTGCTATCCGCATCAAGCCAAGTTCAGTTATAACAACTAACTTAACTTCAAATCAGGCATATGATGCATATGTAAGAAATCTTTGCAACAGCAATGAAGAGAGCAACGGGTCAAATGTGGATAGTTTTATAACTTCATGTTCTGCATCGTCAGTTCCATTTTCAGAAAATTTTGATAATTCAGCTACAGGTTCTCAAAGAAATGCTAATAACCCGGATTGTTGGAGATTCATAAACTCAGGTTCAGGAGCTACTTTTGTCTCTGGTTTTGGAGGACAATCAAGTTCTCAATCCTACTTTTTAAGAATTGGTGCTAATCCTGCTGAAGATTATATTTTAATATCTCCAAAAATAGCTGGTATTTGAGCAAATAGTGTTCAGATTAATTTTAATTTTCGATCAAGCTGAGGTTACTATTCAATAAATTTTGACAAACTATTCCTAAAAAATCGTCTTATCATCAAGGCGGTTTTTTTATTAATTATTTTTGTCATAGAATTAAATCATGGGAAAAGTACGATTAAATAACATACGACTCTATGCTTATCATGGTTGTCTGGAAGAAGAAGCAAAGATAGGTAGCGATTATCGCGTAGACATGGTTGTTGAGGCAGATTTATCAGCATCAGCTCACAGTGATAGTCTAGCTGATACAGTAGATTACGTTCACCTTACTAAAATTATCAAAGAAGAAATGGCAGAGCGTTCAAAACTATTGGAACATGTTGCTGAACGTATCAATCAGCGGATTTTTGATGAGCTTCCAGCCGTGAACGAAACTACGGTAAGCGTTTCAAAACTTAACCCACCGCTGAACGCTGACTGCAAAGCGGTTACCATAGAACTCACAAAAAACAGATAATCCATTGATTTAAATAGAATATTACTACTTTTGCACTATAAAAGGTGCCGTGGCCGAGTGGCTAGGCAGTGGTCTGCAAAACCATCTACAGCGGTTCGAATCCGCTCGGCACCTCAATAAGCAAACCCTAATTAACTGATAATAAGTTTTTTAGGGTTTTTTATTTGATAAACTTTGCCGACATCTTTGCCGATAATCCTAAAAAAACCCTCTACAGCGGTTCTCCCGATGCGTCGGGACGCTCGGCACCTCAACAAGCAAACCTTATTTAATTGATATACAGTTCTTTAGGGTTTTTATTTAGTTTCTTTTGCCGACATCTTTGCCAACAATCGCTTAATATTGAATTCTTTAGTCTTTATTTGATTTGTGTTGAAGGCCAGGACCTTCAATGATTACTTATCGATTTTCAACTAAGAGAACTAAAGTTAGGTTCAGAATTGGATGCTACGGATTTAATGAGAATGCTGATCCCGTCAGGTTAACAAAAAACGTCTTTTGATGTTTCGCATCCGGTATTGACGGATAAAAAGTCCTTCGTCTTTGGTTACTAATTTGCTCTCACCTAACATTAAGGCCTTTAAAAAACCCAGACAGCCTAGAATAAAAAAATAAAGGCTTTTTTTTCTGAAAGCCAATTTACTTATAGCCAATAAACCTATGAAGAAACCGTACCTCATTTTAAATACCGATACCCCGAATTGTAAAGGTAATTTTCGGCTGTAATTTTTGCCAGTTGGTTTAAGGTGTTTGACCTTTAACTCTTTTTTTACTTTAACTTGCCAGCCATGATATCTGGCCAGTAGCTCATCTATTGTATCCCAACCCATGGCTCTTTTAAGACCGCCTATCTGTTCAAAACAAGGTCTTCTATAGGCTTTGATCGCGCCCCTGATATGATCTAAATTGGTCAATCCTTCAACTTTCCATGTATCGTTTTGATAGATCGTGCAGACACCACCTATCATTCCCAAATCAACTTCTTGTTGAAAAGCATCAACAAGTGTACGGAGATAATTGACTGGGAACACAAGGTCAGCGTCGAACTTGCAAATAACATCATAATGACCCTCAACAGTAGCAAGTCCATCATAAAAGGCATTGATCACTTTAGCTCCAGGAAGACTATTTGCTTTAGATCGCCTATTGATCAGATTAATGATGGAATGACGTTCCGCCAATTCTTGAACAATATCCGCGGTTCGATCAGTAGAATGATCATCAACTACAATAATTCTTGCTGGGAGATAGGTTTGTCCTAACAGAGAATTCAGGGTCTTTTTTATGAACTTTTCCTCATTATGCGCCGGGATGATGATAACTACATCTAACATTATCTTTATTACTTTACCGCATGAACAATATAATAGCGCGGTGTGAAGTAGCGCAAAACAGGCCTGATCCCAACCTTTTTCACTGGGTTTGCCCATTTATCAGTTTTGATAATTTTCCAGCCAGCTTTTTCCAGTAACCAATCAAATTGCCAATCTTCAAACTCATGATAATGATTGTCCCAAGGATCTTTCGTGTTACGATAGGCAGAGGAAAACCATAGTCTTAAAGGTATACTTGCTACTAATCTATTAGCCTTTATCTGCCGAAGTACATTGAACGGAGCCACTAAGTGTTCAAATATCTCAAATGCGGTAACGATTTCAGCATCAGAAGATCGTACGTTTGAAAAATCTACATCCAGGTCTTCGCCTTGGGTGTTCTCTACTTCATAACCTTCCTTCCTGAGTATGCCGGTAAACGGGTTTTCTACGCCAAGGTCTAAGATGGACTTTGGTGGTGGCTCGACCTCTTGTAAGAATTGGAGTGTTCTATAATAGCGTTTATAAGGATATTGGCCTTCATACATAAGGCTTATATTTGATAGACGATCGCATTAATATTCATGCCGGCTCCTACGCTGGCAAACATGATTACATCGCCTTTTTGAAGTTCTTCGTGATCAAATTCTCCTTGTAAAAATAGATCGTATAAGGTAGGGATGGTAGCCACACTGGAATTGCCAAGTGTTTTAATGCTCATAGGCATGATCGTCTTTGGTGCTTTACGGTCGTTCATTTTATAGAAACGCTGGATAATGGCTTCGTCCATTTTTTCATTGGCTTGATGGATGAATATTTTCTTCACATCATCAATGGTCTTGTCTGTTTGGGCTAAACATTCGCTCATAGCTTGTGGAACATGTGAAAGAGCAAAATTATAGATCTTTCTTCCGTGCATCTTAATGTAGCCGTTATTGGTCTCTCTTTCAGGTAGGAAAGATTCACCAAAATAGATATAAAAAGCTTCATCTTGTGCATAGGTGGCTGATTGATGAGCCAGGATACCGCCTTCATCCTCAGACGCTTCAAGTATCGTTGCACCAGCACCGTCAGAATAGATCATACTATCACGATCATGCGGGTCAACGACCCTGGACAAGGTCTCTGAACCTACAACAAGACATTTTTTGGCAATTCCTGATCGGATGAAAGCATTTGCCTGTATGCAACTTTCTATCCAGCCCGGACAACCAAATACCATATCATAGGCGACACAGTTAGGGTTAGTTATCTTTAATTTGTTCTTTACACGAGAGCCTATGCTTGGTAAGATGTCGGTTTGCTGACGGTCGCTACGGACATCACCAAAGTTATGAGCTATGATAATATAATCCAGATCGTTCTTATCGATACCCGCATCTTCAATAGCTTTTTCAGAAGATAGATAGGCGATATCAGATACGCTCATTTCGTCGGTGACATATCTTCTTTCCTCGATTCCGGTGATGGCCTTGAACTTTTCTATGATCACTTCATTATCGTGAGTAAAAGCTGTCCTATCTTCATTATAGAACTCATTGTCCATGAAGTCGCTATTCTTCTTTACGACCTCCGGAATATAACTTCCAACGCCTGTAATCTTAACTTTGCTCATTGTAGCTATTTAAGTCGTGCAAGATAAGGATTTTGAGTGTTTTGAACAGTGTTCCATAAAATGAAATTGAGATCAGGTTGCTGATAGGTGGGAAGAAATAAGCATTTTCGCTTCGTTCATAAACTATAAAATGAAAAACTCGCCTCCTGAAAGGCGAGTTTGACAAACCACAGAAAGATCGTTAATGTAAACTATGATCCGCACATGAGACAATCATCATCATCTGAGGCTTCTCTGGATTGTTTGATCAGGGCTTGCATTTCTTCCTTAGACATGGAAGAATCCGGAGATACAGGTTGCTGTGCTGGTTGTTGAGGGGCTTTCGTACTTTTCGCTGAACTTGCCGGTTGCTTCTTCTTTTCATTGTTCAGAGTGAACTTGATAGCATCAACCGCCGATTTCGTTCTTAAATAGTACATTCCGGTCTTCAAGCCGCTTTTCCAGGCATAGAAGTGCATGGATGTTAGCTTGGCAAAAGTGGCTCCTTCCATGAACAGATTAAGCGATTGTGATTGATCGATAAAATATCCTCTTTGACGAGACATATCGATGATATCTTTCATAGAAAGTTCCCAAACGGTTCTATACAGCTCTTTGATGTCGTCCGGTATGTCATCAATCCCTTGTATCGAACCGTTAGCTCGCATGATCTCATTTTTTACATCTTCAGTCCAAAGGCCTAGTTCAACAAGGTCTTTCAGCAAGTGCTTGTTGACAACGATGAACTCTCCAGATAATACTCTTCTGGTATAGATGTTCGAGGTATAAGGCTCAAAAGCCTCATTATTTCCTAATATCTGGGATGTGGAAGCTGTTGGCATAGGAGCTAATAACAGGGAATTCCTTACACCGTTCTCTTTCACGCTTTTGCGTAACTTCTCCCAGTCCCAGCGTCCACTAAGGTCTTCTTCAGTTAAACCCCAAAGATTGTACTGGAATTCTCCCTGACTTATAGGCGACCCTTCGTAAGAGGAATAAGTGCCTTCCTTCTTAGCGAGCTCCATGGAAGCGGTGACCGCCGCATAATAAAGGGTTTCAAAAATCTCCTGGTTAAGCTTTTTGGCTTCATCGGATGTGAAGGGCAATCGCATCATGATGAACGCATCGGCCAGGCCTTGAACGCCTAATCCAACGGGACGATGACGCTTGTTGGAATTTTCGGCCTCCTTTACCGGATAATAATTGCGATCGATCACTTTATTGAGGTTCTTAATAACCCTTTTGGTAATCTTATAGAGTTCTTTGTGATCGAACTTGCCATCTTTTACGAACTTAGGTAAAGCTATGGAAGCCAGGTTACATACAGCGACCTCATCCGGGCTTGTATATTCTAATATCTCAGTACACAAGTTGGAGGACCTGATCGTACCCAGGTTTTTCTGGTTGGACTTCCTGTTTGCAGAGTCCTTATAAAGCATATAAGGTGTTCCGGTCTCTATTTGTGACTCTATGATCTTTTCCCAGAGCTCACGTGCTCTAATGGTCTTCCTTCCCTTGCCTTCTTTTTCATATTTTTCATAGAGCTCTTCAAATTCATCTCCATGCGTGTTATAAAGGTCTGGACATTCATTAGGACACATCAACGTCCATTCAGCGTCTGCTTCAACGCGTTTCATGAAGAGGTCTGGTATCCACATGGCATAGAAAAGGTCTCGGGCACGAAGTTCCTCTGCTCCATGGTTCTTTTTAAGGTCCAGAAAGCTAAAGACATCCGCGTGCCAGGGTTCCAGGTATATTGCAAAAGAGCCTTTCCTTTTGCCACCACCCTGATCCACATATCGGGCCGTATCGTTATAGACGCGCATCATAGGAACGATACCATTGGAGGTTCCGTTCGTCCCGGCGATATATGAGCCGGTAGCTCTAATGTTGTGCGTAGATAAACCTATACCTCCAGCGGACTGGGATATCTTAGCGGTCTGCTTGAGCGTATCATAAATACCATCAATGCTATCTTCCTGCATGGTCAATAGAAAGCAAGATGACATTTGGGGCTTAGGCGTGCCTGAATTAAACAAGGTTGGTGTTGCGTGAGTGAAATACTTCTTGGACATCAGCTCATAGGTTTCCAATGCCGCATCCAGGTCATCGATATGAATCCCGATTGAAACCCGCATCAACATGTGCTGCGGTCGCTCAGCGATCTCACCATCTAGTTTTAGGAGATAGGAACGTTCCAGGGTCTTGAAGCCAAAGTAATCATAGTTAAAGTCACGGCTGTAAATGATCCTGGAATCTAAGAGTTCTTTATTATCCTGGATCACCTGATAAACCTCATCTGAAAGAAGCGGTGCTTTTTCATTCGTCCTTGGGTTCACATATTCATGAAGGTCCTTCATCACATCGCTGAAGTTCTTCTTAGTGTTCTTGTGGAGATTTGAGACGGATATCCTGGCTGCGAGATGAGCATAATCTGGATGTGTGACCGTCATCGTGGCGGCTATCTCAGCCGCGAGATTGTCAAGTTCGCTAGTGGTGACACCGTCATAGAGACCTTCGATCACGCGCATGGCAACTTTAGTAGGCTCTACCAGTTCGTTCAGACCGTAACATAACTTACGGATCCTCGCGGTTATCTTATCGAACATCACCGGTTCTTTGCTCCCGTTCCTTTTTATAACATACATATTCTTTTATTTTTAAAAATTGAGTTTAGTCCTTAGTTTATTTTTGCTTGGTCCAGCAAAGGGTGATCTATTTTCATAGTCCGTTCATTTACCTATTTAAAAGTCTTCATCAAAGCTGATGCTCTTGTCTTTTTCTTTTTCCTCGTTCATAACGCCGGCCTTTTGATATTCACCTACTCTTTTCTCAAAGAAGTTGGTCTTACCCTGAAGGTTGATCATGTCCATGAAATCAAATGGATTGGTGGCTCCATACTCTTTTTCACAACCGAGTTCTACGAGCAATCTATCTGTGACGAACTCGAGGTATTGGGTCATCAGTTTTGAGTTCATACCTATTAAGTTGACCGGTAGTGATTCCGTGATGAACTCTCTTTCAATGTTCAATGCATCCACGATGATCTCCTTAATACGCTTCTGGGATACTTGGTTCACGATATGATTGTTGTGTAGATGTACCGCATAATCGCAATGCAATCCTTCATCCCTTGATATCAATTCGTTAGAAAAAGTTAGTCCTGGCATTAGTCCACGTTTTTTCAACCAGAAGATCGAGCAAAAGGCACCTGAGAAGAAAATACCTTCCACAGCGGCGAAAGCGATCAACCTTTCCGCAAAGCTTGGACTCTCTATCCATTTCAGTGCCCAATCCGCTTTTTTCTTAATGGCAGGGAAATTTTCTATGGCCTTGAACAATTTATCTTTCTCTTTTTCTTCATCCACATAAGTATCTATGAGCAAAGAATAGGTTTCTGAATGGATGTTCTCCATCATGATCTGAAAGCCATAAAAGAACTTCGCCTCTGTGTACTGAACTTCGTTCACAAAGTTCTCTGCCAGGTTTTCATTGACGATACCATCAGAAGCAGCGAAAAATGCCAGAATGTGTTTTATAAAGTAGCGTTCATCATCATTGAGCTTCTCGCGCCAGTGGACCGGATCTTGATGTAGGTCTATCTCTTCTGCCGTCCAGAAACTGGCTTCTTGTTTTTTATACCATTCCCAAAGGTCGTGGTGCTGGATAGGGAAAACGACAAATCTGTCTTTGTTCTCTTTTAAAATAGGTTCTTCTTGCGTCATTTTATCTTGATTTTAAAGGGTTTCATTGTTTGAATCGGGACAAACAAATATGTAAAATAAACCCGCATGTTTCTACAAGCTAAGGTAGATTGTTTTCAACAAGTTTTTAACGATCCGTGTGGAATTGTATCATAATATTTGTATAATTTTATGACAATCAATGTTTTATCATTCGAAACCTTTTCTAAGAAACTAATTTTCATTCCATTGTGAAAGTTCATACAATGAGTAAGTGAACCCTTTAGGAGGTTGTAGGTTAGAATATGTCAATGATCAAAAGAAAAGCTTATGATTTCGCACTTTTTGCGTTATTTTTTTAAATTAGGATTCAAATTATAGTTAGGCATTAACTGATTCTTGATGCCGTTCTCAAACAGACTTGTTTTAAGATCCTTTATTGAATCCGTCAGTACCAATGGACTTCATTGTATAACTAGATTTCCATTATCAAAAAAGCTCACTGCTATTTAGAGAAGTTTGATCGTTCATCGTTCAAACTCCTACCTCCTACATAGCTCAAATGAAACTCCTCTATAGCTCCAGTATACTTAGTGTATGGTGTATCCTTCATTAAAAAAAAACTCCATGACACACAACAACTCCGCTAAACAAAGTACAGGCTTATCTTTTGCGTAAATATCTCTAATTTTATACTTTAAAATTAGTCGTGTCCGACTAAGATATGAGGCTTTAGAAAGATTTCAATATCTCATTACCATTTATATAAATATTAAAGAAGCAATTTACTAGCGCTCTATCAATCTCTTACCATAGCAAGGTATTATAAAATTAAGATCTCAGATCACTTATTATAACTACAAAGCATGGTTTTTATGAATTTTTAATCGAACAACAATACTTTAAAATCTTAAATCTATAATTCAAAATTTCATAGCTACTTTTGTAACCATGTCTACATTAGATCCCAAATACCTTAGCGTTCAGGAAGCCTTACAAAAAGCGATGAACTATTGTGTCTATCAGGACCGATGTCATAGGGAAGTAGAAGAAAAAATAGAGAAAATGGGCATGCAGGAAGAAGCAAAGGCATATATCATCCAGGAATTGATACGCCACGATTTCCTGAATGAAGAAAGGTTCGTGGAAAGCTTTATTAGAGGCAAGTTCTACTACAAACAATGGGGCAAACAGAAGATCAAATACCACCTTAAGCAAAAGGATATCCCCGAAAAGCTCATAGATAGGAACATGTCCGTCATAAAGGATAAAGATTACCGTCAGACCATTCACGACCTGATGGGTAAAAAGCTCAGTGGTAAAAATAAACCAGGGTTAAAGCTTAAACAAAAAGTAATACGAAGCTTACAAAGCAAGGGCTATGAGTTCAGCCTGATCATGGATGCCTTACAAGAGTGGGAATGAAGGCTAGAGAAATGCTCAGGATCAATAGAGCCGATGCCTCTTCATTGATGCCTATTTAAGTTCTTCTCAGTTCTTTCTATCGCTTTTCGTTTCTGCCAATCTATCCATTGTTCACCTATCAATTTACGCATTAATGTTTCTGTATAGCGCATGATAGCGATATTGTATGCGGCCTGAGCTAACCTGAAGACTGATCGAGGTAAAGCACGAAGGCTCATGGAGAATCCAGCAGTCTCATAGTGCATGAAATGCCAGTAACCTTCCGGCATATAGAGCGTTTCACCGGGCTTGAGCTCAACTTCAAACCCTTTAGCCCGCTTCAAAGCGGGAAACCTTTCAAGGTCCGGATTGAGGAAATCTACCGCCTCATGGGTCTTTAACGAATTCGGCAATTTGTACAGGTGAGCAGTTTCAGAAGGCGGAAAAAGCAAGCAATGCTTCTTTCCCTTAAAATGTACATGGAAGATGTTGGCAAAATCGATATCATAATGCATTAGCACACTGGACTGAGCACCTCCAAAGAACAAAAAAGGTAGCTTTTCAAGGAATTTGACACCAAGGTCATCCGGATGATCATAATCTGCCTTCAATGATGGAACTTCCTTCATCAGATTGAAAAGGAATATCCTGTAGTTCGTTGGCTCTTGCTCAAGGACTTTTAGGTATTCCCTTAAGCTCATATGATGATGCGGCTCGTTATAGCTATACCTTGCCGTGACCTTTCTGTTATCATAGAGCGGGACTTCCAGTTGGCCGGCCTTTTCCTTGAAATAATCAAAGGTCCACTTCTCGTGAGCTGGCCAATGTTTTGACCAGTCCTTGATGACCAGTGGAAGCTGGCGCTGATAATATGCAGTGTGAAAATCCGCCTTGCTGATCCTATCTACACGATCTACGGTTTTGGTGTCGAAATGAAAAAAGCTCATCCCTAAAGGAAACTAAGCTTTGGCTTTTTTGGCTTCTTTAGCCTTTTCCTTGGCTTCCAGGTTCTTTTCTATGGTATGCTTGGGTCTTGACCATTTTGGCTTCTCGCCAAGTGGCTTCACCTGAGCATCCTCAGCTTCTACGGTCTTAGGTTGTTCGTGTTGTTCAAAGGGTTGCTGAGGCTTAAGTCCCAGTTCTTTGAAAAGTTCCATATCTTCGTTCACATCCGGATTAGGCGTGGTTAGCAACTTGTCGCCGGCAAATATGGAGTTCGCACCTGCAAAGAAACACATCGCTTGCCCTTCCTGGGACATGTTCGTCCTTCCAGCTGATAATCTGACCTGTGTTTCTGGCATCACAATACGCGTGGTGGCGATCATGCGTAACATTTCCCATATCGATACCAGTTCCTGATCTTCCATAGGTGTTCCTTCAACGGGAACTAAAGCATTGATAGGAACGGATTCCGGCTGTGGTGTTAAAGTTGATAAGGCGACCAGCATCCCTGCGCGGTCTTCCTTTTTCTCGCCCATGCCTATGATACCGCCACTACAGACCGTGACATTGGACTTTCTAACATTGTCCAGCGTATCCAATCGATCTTGATAACCTCTCGTGGAGATCACTTTTTCGTAGTATTCTTCAGAAGAGTCCAGATTATGATTATAGGCATAAAGTCCAGCCTCTGCCAGTCGTTTGGCCTGGTTCTCCGTGACCATTCCCAGTGTACAGCACACTTCCATATCCAGTTTATTGATGGTCCTGACCATTTCCAATACCTGATCGAACTCTTCTCCATCCTTAACGTTCCGCCAGGCTGAGCCCATACAAACACGAGAGCTTCCCGATGCCTTGGCTCGTAGGGCCTGTGCTTTTACCTGTGGTACGCTCATCAGGTCGTTCTCCTCTATGTCCGTATGATAACGCGCAGCCTGTGGACAATAACCGCAATCCTCAGGACATCCGCCGGTCTTGATAGATAATAATGTAGAAACCTGGACTTTGTTCGGGTCATGATGTTGCCGGTGAACGGTCGCCGCCTCGTACATCAGTTCCATTAAGGGTTTGTCATATATCGCTAAGATCTCTTCCTTGGTCCAATCATGTCTTGTTGCCATAATATGTTCTAATTTGAATTCAAAAATATAAAAACCGCTTACTTTAGATCGTTAAAATCCATGGGAATTTAAAGGAATGTTAATCCTGTATCCTTAAAAAGCATTCTATAACATACCGAAGCAGCCTGACCAATAAATAGCAATTTCCCTCAAATCGATAAACCAGGTCTAATAATGAAGACCATCATAGCGTTTCCCTCGCATTGAAAGAAAAAGATCATCTACATCACACCTTGCTTTTTTCGTGCTTTTAGGGTGTGCCAATATAATCTGATATAATGAAATAAAGGTCTTATCGTAGAGCAAACGTATCGGGGTAAGTGCGAAATGCCTAAAATTGCACTTTCATTTCCGGTCGATAAATTCTTTTCAGCAGTAAAGGTATCATGAACAACTCCGTATCGGCATCAGCACGAATACAGTATGTCGAGCCTGGGAAGTATCGGACCACGCGTCAGGCATCAAAAAAAGACACATTAGTTTCCTAAGTAAAATACTATATTTAAACTTTTAAAAATAGCTTTAAAGAACAATGCAAAACTGGGAAAAGCTTTTGTCGCTAAACAAATTAGGCGACACCAAGAAAAGATTGCGCAAAGAAGATGACCCTACCCGATCGGCATTTGAAGTAGATTATGACCGTATTGTCTTTTCTAACGCATTCAGGCGATTACAGGACAAGACTCAAGTGATACCCCTTTCTAAGACAGATTTTGTTCATACAAGATTGACCCATAGTTTAGAGACCTCTGTCGTAGGTCGTAGTCTGGGAAGAAGTATAGGTCATCAGATATTACAACAGCATCCGCAGTTAGCGCATCAGCATGCTTACAACATCGCGGATTTCGGAGCGATCATCGCAGCGGCTTGTCTGGCACATGACATAGGGAACCCACCTTTTGGACATTCTGGCGAAAAGGCCATCGGCGAATATTTCCTCTACGGGAAAGGAAGCAGGTTTAAAGATAAACTCCCCAAAGAAGTATACCAAGACCTGATAGATTTTGAAGGCAACGCGAACGGTTTTAAGCTGTTAGTAGACAGAAATGCATTAGGAATGCCCTTAAGAACGACATTCGCTACCCTGGGTGCGTTCCTGAAATATCCTAAGCCTTCGCTCCCGAAAAGGCCTTCTAATCACGTAGCCGATAAAAAATTTAGCTTCTTTACCCAACAAAAGCAAGAATTCGATGAGCTGGTCCATTATCTAGGCCTCAACCCGATAGATAGACGGCAAGACCGCTATTACAGACATCCACTCGCCTATCTGGTAGAAGCAGCTGATGATATTTGCTATACCATCATCGATCTGGAAGATGCCACGAACCTGGGATGGATAGATGAAGATAAGAGCATAGAACTCTTGAATCCGTTCATAAAGGACAAGTTCGACTGGAATATCTACAATCAACTTTCACGTAAGAACGAGCGATTAAGCTATTTAAGAGCACTTAGCATCAATGCTTTGATCGATGAAGCAAAACAGCAGTTCATCCATAATGAAAAAAAGATCATGACCGGAGAGATGGACAAACCTTTGCTCAAAGCTTCAGGCTATTCTCCAGCCATTGATGAGATCATTGACTATAGCGTAAAGCATATTTACCAGAGCCGCGATGTCACTCAAAAAGAAATAGCCGGATATCAAATATTGAACGAGCTCCTTGATTCATTCACGCACGCGATCGAGCGGATCAACCATGGCAAGTCTACCAACTTTGATAAGCTCATTGCCCGCACTTTCCTAAAAGACCTGAACTATCAGGATGAAAGCACAGAAGACTGGCTGATCGATTGTTGCTCTTTCGTAGCATCGCTGACCGATGGCGAAGCTGTGAGGATACATAGAAAGCTCAAAGGAAATCACATCGATCAGTAAGTAACGCGAAATGTTATCGTCAAACTTCCAGCGGATGCAATAAATCAATAAGATAAGATGCAGGAAGAAGGGAAGGAAAATGATTTACCTCAGGTAAATGTCATCATTCCGGCTTTTAACGAAGATCAGGCCATTGCTAAGGTAGTTAATGAGGTCCCGGATGAGGTGAGCGAGGTCATCGTGGTGGACAATGCTTCTACAGACCGAACTTCTTACAATGCAAAAGCTGCCGGAGCTACCGTCTTGAAAGAATCAAGACCTGGTTACGGTCATGCTTGTTTAAAAGGAATAACTTACTGTAACCGGAAGCAAGTACCGCCTGATATCATTGTATTCATGGATGGCGACCATAGTGACCATCCTCAGGAAATGGAAAAACTGGTGGAGCCCATTTATCAGCAAAAGGCGGATCTGGTCATAGGGGCAAGAGTAAAAGAACTAAGGGAAAAAGGTGCTATGACCTTTCCTCAGGTATTCGGGAACACGCTAGCCACCCGATTGATGAAGCTCATCTTCCCCAGATCTCCCTTTACTGACCTGGGTCCGTTCCGTGTGATAAAGCTGGAAAGATTAAACGATCTGGATATGCAGGATAAAACCTACGGTTGGACGGTGGAAATGCAACTAAAAGCACTGAAGAAGAACTTAAGATGTGAGGAAATACCAGTACATTACAGGAACAGAATAGGCGTGTCCAAAGTTTCAGGGACGCTGAAAGGTGCTATCTTTGCGGGCGTTAAGATATTGACATGGATTCTTAAATATGCATTTTAGACTATGGCGATAACAATTGTGGTCATTTACGGTTTAGCTCTTTTAATGGTGTTCTTGTATAGCATCATTCAACTTGACCTGCTTATCACTTACCTTAAGAAAAAAGACCTTCCTGAAGATAAGAAATATATCGAATGGAACGATCCCTCGCAAGTTCCCATGGTAACCATTCAATTACCGATATATAATGAGAAGTACGTGATCGGCCGTTTGATCGATAGGGTCGCCGCACTCGATTATCCAGCTGATAAGCTAGAGGTTCAAATACTGGACGACTCTACCGATGAAAGCAAACAGCTCATCGACCAACTGGTGGAAAAGCATTATGAAAATGGTGTCAATATCAAGGTATTGCGTCGGTCGGTCAGGAAAGATTACAAGGCCGGAGCTTTAAAACATTGGCTGCCCAGCGCAAAAGGAGACTACATCGCCATATTCGATGCGGATTTCCTACCGCCTAAGGATTGGCTAAAAAAAGCATTGCCCTATTTTACTGATAAGCAGACCGGCGTGGTACAGACAAGATGGACACATTTGAACCGTGATCATTCCTTACTGACCAGGATACAGGCCTTTGCCCTTGATTTCCATTTTATTATCGAACAATTAGGAAGGAACCGCTCAGACCATTTCATCAATTTTAACGGTACCGCAGGCATCTGGAGAAGAGAATGTATCATGGACGCTGGAAATTGGCATGGCGACACCTTAACTGAAGACCTGGACCTGAGCTATCGTGCCCAAATGAAAAAATGGAACTTCAAGTACGTTCCACATATAGAAGCTCCGGCAGAAATACCAGCTGTACTGAGTGCTGCAAGGTCCCAACAATTCCGTTGGAACAAAGGAGCTGCTGAGAACTTTAGGAAGAACTTCAGTAAATTGGTCCGCACGAAAGGAATCAGCTGGAAGACCAAGTTCCACGCCTTTTTTCATTTGCTGAACAGCAGTATGTTCCTTATCATCCTGATCATCGCATTGCTAAGCGTGCCTATCTTGTTCATCAAGGCCGATCATCCAGAGCTAAAATATGTTTTTTATGTGCTGGCGGGTTTCGTGGTTAGCACTTTCATTTTCCTAATTTGCTATTGGACCAGTTATGCGCGCGTTCACGGTAAACGCCTTAAGGACTTTTTTAATTTTATCGGGATGTTCCTGGCGTTCTTCTCTGTGGCTATGGGTTTTTCATTACACAATTCCATCGCCATCCTGGAAGGTCACCTGGGTAAACGATCTGGATTCGTGAGAACCCCAAAGTTCAACATAGGCAAGGTGAACAATGCTTCAAAATCCAACAAATACGTGACTCCACAAGTGAACATAGTCCAATTCCTGGAGCTCATGCTTTTCCTTTACTTTGGTTTTGCACTTTATACGGCTTTTCTGGTAGATGATTTCGGATTGTTCTTTTTCCATTTGATGCTATTCTTCGGTTTCGGGTTTGTCAGTTTAAGGTCTCTATTCCAAACCACCGGTAGGTAATGGCCAGGGTCAAAAAAAGCTACGGTATCATTCATTTGGTCATTCTTGTTAGCATTGGGCTTTACGCCTATTTCCAGATCGCTTATAAAATAGGTCAAACGGATTTTCATAAACTCATTATCCATTACATACTGGCTTTCATCAGTTTTGTCGCTATTTATATCAATTTCAGTTCAAAGCACAAAATACTTTTAGGGCTGAGTATCGGCTTCAGGCTGATGTTCTTTTTTGCTATACCGGAACTATCACAGGACATCTACAGGTTTATTTGGGATGGACGTTTGATGATCAATGGGATAAACCCTTATATCACATCACCAGATATGCTTATGCAAAAGGCCGAACTTCCTTTTGGCATGGCCGATGAACTTTATCCAAAGTTAACAGAACTCAGCGCTTCGAACCGATCGAACTACCCGCCGGTGAGCCAGTTTTTCTATGTCATAGCCGCCTGGGTGTCACCTGATACTTTCTTTGGAAGCATACTTTGCTTAAAAGCGATCATCCTCTCGGCCGACCTTTTAAGCTACAGGATGGCCGTTCTAATTCTAGAACACCTGAGAATGGATAAAAGCCGGGTTTTCTTATATCTATTGAATCCTTTAATTATTGTGGAAGGAATGGGCAATCTTCACATGGAACCACTAATGGTAGCTTTCCTTTTAGTAGGTATGTTCTTTTGGTTAAAGCAAAGGAATATATTAAGCGGTGTTTTCATTGGATTATCCATCGCAACGAAATTGCTCCCCCTTTTATTGCTTCCATTCATGGTCAAAGGACACCGAAAGTTCCAATTCAAAGCATTCTTGCAAAAAGACATTTTAACGATAAGCTCAATCTCGATCGGAGTAACATTAGCTGGGTTTTTGTGTTTCATGGACCTCTCTAACGCGGATCAATATCTACGGACAATAGGCTTGTGGTTCAATAGATTTGAGTTCAATGCGAGCCTCTACTATGTTTTTAGGTGGATTGGCTATCAGGTTTCTGGATACAATATGATCGCTTATTTTGGGAAAGGTCTTGCTGCCTTGAGCATGATTTTTTTGATCTATCTTGCGCTTAAATCTACCGCAAATAGGAAATCCCAGATCAATGCCATGCTGCTGGCTTTTATCATTTATTTTCTTCTCGCTACGACCGTTCATCCCTGGTATCTTATTCTGCCACTTGCTTTAAGTATCTTTAGCCGATATTCTTTTCCGGTCATTGTCTGGTCATTGAGCATCTTCTTTAGTTACCACGCTTACGAAACAGATGGTTTTCAAGAGAGCTCTTCCTGGTTGCTTGCGGAATATGCACTGTTTTTTTTATCGATGCTCTTACTTTATGAACATCCTGGAGCGTTCAGATGGAAACGATGAAATGAAATATAATATCACATCCTGGGATAGCTTTTTAGGGTGTATATTTTTCGATCTTCTCCTCCATTCTTTTCTCGATGTTAGAGTTCCCCGGAAATATCCCTTTAAATATCAAAACTACGGAGAAGACCATCATAATGATAGCGATGATCTTCTTAGAAAGCGCGACACGGGTAGGCGTCAATTTGTTGTTCAACCTTTTTGCGGCCAGCATTTTCAGGATGTCCATCATCAGGTAGGTGATAAGAATGGTGGCAAAGAACACGCTGAGTCGTTGCGGTTCCATGTCCAGTGCAGGACCAAAGATGATGATGACGGCTAACCAAAAACCCAGCACGCCTATATTAATAAAATTGAGCAAAAAACCTTTTATGCCAATTTCAAAGTAGGCTGCTCCTTTAAGTTTTTGTATCGTATATGTGGATTTTCTGTACTGGGTTCTCCTAACCTTCAGGAAGGATATTACAGAATAGATCCCCAGGATGGTCCCGCCAAAAATGAAAAGTGCCGGTTCATCTTTGATCTTCTCCAGTAACTGGTTCGTGCCAAAATAAGCCACTAAGAGGAATACCATATCCGCCAGTATCACACCGGCATCAAAAGCTAAGGCGGCTCTAACTCCTTTCATCGCTGCGGTTTCTAACAAGACAAAAAAAACCGGACCTAACATGAAGGATAATAGAATGCCTACTGGAATAGCTGTAAATATATCTTGAGCCATGAGTCACTACAAAATTAAGCCATTGGTTAGCTGTTCAATATGATTTTCTTAATGATTTGAGGTTTAGTTGTGTTTTGATCACACCGTTCCATTCATTCTCTTCAATACTAGCAACGACATCAACTGGATGTTTTGTTAGAACATTTGATTGATGACCAAGTCCAAAGCCAATAGCATCAAATCTGTTGCCATCCTTATGTTGAAACAAGTGACATTTAAGATGGTCACCTTCCTTTCCTACTTGCTTTGCATAACCAGTATCCTTCAACCTGTCAAAGCGAAAGACCGGTTTTAGATTGGCAGGTCCAAAAGGTGCGAACTGTTCCAGGATCCTCAAGAACTTAGGACTTACATCATCTAAGCTTAGTTCCAGGTCATAAATGAGTTGTGGTTCTTTGCATTCATCCGGGATCGTACTGGCAACTTGTTCCTCAAAGGATTTTTTGAACCCCTGATACTGATCTTCCCTAAGTGTGAGACCAGCAGCATATTTATGGCCGCCGAACTGGACCAGATGTTCGCTACAAGCTTCAATAGCTTCATAGATGTCAAAACCTCTGACCGACCTGGCTGAAGCTGCTAAATGGTCTCCGCTCTTGGTAAATACCAACGTAGGCCTGTAATAGGTCTCAATAAGTCTTGATGCCACGATACCTATCACCCCTTTATGCCAGTTCTCATCATAAACTACTGTCGTTGCTGCATCTTCCTCTTGATTTTCCTCTATTTGTAGTTTGGCCTCGGCGGTAATGGTCTTATCGGCCTGCTTCCTGTCGCTATTGAAAACCTCTAGTTCCTTAGAAATATCCGTAGCTGTATTGATCTTCTTCTGGGTCAATAGTTCTACCGCGTGTGATCCATGTCGCATTCTACCAGCTGCATTTATCCTGGGACCCAGGATGAACACCACATCGGTTATCGTAAAGTACTTTTTTTTAGAAAGGTCCATCATCGCCTGGATACCAGCTCGGGCTCCATCATTGATCTTCTTTAAGCCATGATAGGCCAGGATCCTGTTTTCACCATCTATTGGTACGATGTCAGCGCCAATGGCGATGGCTACGAGATCAAGATAACTTGCGATTTCAATGGTATTGCCTTTTAGCTTATCGATCGCAGATATCAATTTAAAACCGATACCGCAACCGCAGAGTTCTTTGTAGGGATAAGGACAATCCTTTTGTTTAGGGTCGATAACGGCAAGAGCATTTGGTACTTTCTCATTCGGTAAGTGATGATCACAGATGATCATATCAATATTCCTTTCCTTCGCATAAGCTACTTTATCAACCGCTTTAATTCCGCAGTCCAAACAGATGATCAGGGAAACACCCTTTTGATACGCAGTATCCAGACCGTCATACGATAGACCATAGCCTTCCTTATATCGATCGGGAATATAAGGCATTGTTCGATCGGTAAAATTCCTCAGATAATCTATCAATAGAGCTACACTGGTCGTTCCATCCACATCATAATCGCCATAGATCATGATGTTCTCCTTTTTATCGACAGCCTGAAGGATGCGGTCTGTAGCTTTATCCATGTCCTTCAACAGGAACGGATCATGGAGTTCGTTTAAGCTAGGTCTAAAGAAGGACTTGGCCTCATCATAGTTATTAATTCCTCTCTGGGCTAAGAGTTCAGCTATGGGTCTACTTACACCCAGAACATCCTGAAGATGATGGACGGAGTGCGTATCCGGTCTTTGTTTACGCTGCCATTTCATAGATAAGCTTCTTTTGTATCAAATGGAACTTCAAGGCTGTATATTTCATTTAGTAATTGAAGTAGGACAGCTTTAAACTGTTCTATGATATCATTGCACAAAATATTCTCCCCGTTGACCCTTAATGCTTTAAAAGTTTTATCTTTTTCCTTGAGATAAATATTGCCGGCTTGCCAATTTTCAGCTGTATCAAATTTTTCCTGCTTTAAAAGACTATAGAACAAGGTTTGGAAAGCGTGGGATTTGTTTTCATCCCTGATGAGGGTGTCAAGGTCATGAACATTTAACTTTTTGCTCGCACCAGTCTTATAATCGATTATACGTTTTGTGCCGTTCAGCTGGTCCAACCTGTCGATCTTCCCATACAGCTTTATGGGCTGATCGAACATATCGGTTCGTAGTTCGCAGGTACTGTCATCGTCTTCGATACCCAATAATTGGAGATCATTGTTATCCACCAGATCTAATTCTTCATGTAAGAAAAGGGCTATCTGTTTATTGATCGCTTCTAAACCCAGAATATTACTTCCTTTATCAAAGGCATTGTTCCCACATTCCTCAAGTATGCTATCTTCGATGAGCTGGTTTTTGATGGACTTTAAATGTTTTATATGGTCAGCCGTGATCTTCTGACCAGTAGGTAATTGAAAATAGAGCTTTTCCAATGTATCATGGACAACTGTACCGAATATATCGGCAGATTCCAGGTCACTGGATGTTTTTTCCTCTTTCACGCCAAGGACGTACTTTTGATAGAACAAATAAGGATTCCTAATGTAGGTGTTCAGGGCTGAGGCAGATACTCCTTTTTGGGTCATCCAGTGCTTAAGTGACTCCTGTATTGCTGAGGTTTTCTGAACTTTTTCAGGTCTTCGTTTAGGCTCAACATCAACTTTTACATTATAACGAAGAAACTTATGCTGTTCCAGCTGATATTCTTCCAATATTTTGATGAACCTGCTTTCTTCCGCAAAACTTAATTTACTGGACTGCTGATCATACAAGAGGTGGATGTTTGAAGCACGTTGTAATATCCTGAAAAAGTGATAACTGTAAACCTTATCCTTTTCCTGATAAGTTGGCAATCGATAATGTTTTTTCAAGTCAAAGGGTATAAAACTGCTGGCGGTTTTCCCTTGTGGAAGCACACCTTCATTTACAGAAGTAATGATAAGATTCTTAAAATCAAGACATCTGGATTCAAGGAGTCCCATTATCTGTAGACCGCTATCCTTCTCACCACGAAGGTCTACCTGCTCCTGACCGATCATTTCCCTGAACAGGTTCAAATATCCGTTCAAGCTTAATTCGGAATGATGGGCTTCTAAATGTTCCCTGAGGCTCTCGCTCACAAATTTCACCTTGCCCAAGAGTGTAGCTAAGAACATATCATCAACCCTGGATAATAACGTTCCAGCGAGATGTTGTAACTTACTATCAAGTTGAGCCGTATCATCAGGAATGTCCGTAAAAAGCTGAAGGAGAATCTCTCTGAATTCAGATGAAACACTATTACTGACCGTTCTAAGTTCATTTTCATCCAGAAAGAAGTACTGTTCCTTTTCCAGATGTTCCTTCACTGTTCTTAGGTCTTTAGGGAACATCTGCAATAAGAAGCTACTTTCTAAAAGCTGATGAATATCCTTATGGAAAAGAGTTGGCTGGTCTGATTTACAAAGTTTGATATAATTTATGAAGAATGCGCCAACACTTGTCCTTATAATTGGAAGTCCCATAGTGATATTGATGTTTTCCACTCTTTTAGGGATAGAGAACATCAAACTTTCTAAAATAGACTCATCTCCCAACAAAATAGCCGTTTCCTTTACCTCATCATCATCGAGCATATCAACGATCTCCCCTACTGACTTTGCTTGCTGCACGTTTCCCTGACAGCTGTAGACCGAAAATTTTTTATCATTTGAGAAAGACCAGGTGCTGGGACGGATCTTATGTGACTTGTTTTGTAGGACTTTCCATTGTTGTTGATATTGCCGTATAAAATAGGATGCACTATGTTTATTTTCCAGATAATAGGCATCAACATCCCAAAAGGCTTGACCTTTGTTGTTCTCTAATAGGATTTGGAACAAGGCTTCTTCCGCTTGGTTCAATGCGTTAAAACCGACGAAATAGATCGCATCTTCTATTTCGTCCACATTATCTGAAAGGTATTCAACGGCCTTTCTGTAAGCTAGACCTTGATATACCTTGCCATTTTGCAATAGCTCTTTTGTGTAACTGTCGTATAATTCCGGAAGTTTGTTCCAGAAATCCAGGTAGTCGCGGACCATATCTGTCGGTTGGTCTGTTTTTGACCAGTGTTCAATTTCTTTGATGGCCTTTAGGTAGCCCAGCACTTCCTTTTCATCTATAAGATTGCGGTCTATTTCGCTAAAGTCTGCGATCAGTTGGTCCGCCCATGAAAAAACCTGGTCTGTAGTTTCTTTATCAGGGTAGATCGCCTGATAATGTTCCCATAATGTGAACTTCAATGTAAGAGGATCATGGATGTTTAAACCACTGAACTTACATATCAGGTCTTCTATGGTCATGAACTCAGGTAAGAACGCTGTATTAGAGATCTTAGCTACATAAACGTTCTTACATAAGCTCGCACTTCTCTTGTTAGGAAAGATGATCTTATCCCGTTCTGAGATGTTGTTCTTGATCAGCTGTTCACTAATATGTTGAAGGAAGGTCTGCATAGAATAAAAAAAGCGTTCAGCAAAAATACTGAACGCTCAAATATAATTAGAAAAGAGTGGAATTACTTTTTCAAATTGATCTCCACTCTTCTGTTCTTGGCTCTTCCTTCTGCGGTCGAGTTATCTGCCGTAGGTTGCTCTTCGCCAAAACCTTTTGATTCTAACCTACTTTCATCGACTCCGTTAGAAGTGAGGTACTCCATTACGCTTGCAGCTCTTTCATCAGAAAGCTTTTTGTTGTAAGAAGCCCTTCCAACGCTATCGGTATGACCTTCTACTGTGAACTTAGCGTTCGGGTATTCTTCTAATATGGCTAAGATAGCTTTTAGCGCTTCTTCAGAATCAGATGTGATAGAGCTGTTACCGGTATTGAAATTAATGGTCTTCGCATATTCGTTAAGCTCTTTTTGTTTTTCTTCCGTTAGTTTAGGACAACCATAATTATCTTCTATACCAGCAGTTTCCGGGCATTGGTCATCTTTATCAACAACACCGTCACCATCGCTATCCGGCCATGGGCATCCGTTATTCGCTTCAGGACCTTGTTCATCCGGACAGTCATCATTAGGATCGGCTATGCCATCATTGTCGCTGTCTGGGCAACCATCAAATTCTTTTTCTCCGGCTTTATCGGGGCAGCTGTCGTTAGGGTCTGCGACACCATCACCATCACTATCAGGGCAACCATCGAATTCAGCGGATCCAGCTACATTAGGACAATTATCCTTTTTGTCGATAATGCCGTCACCATCACTATCAGGGCATCCATTGAACTCTTCAAGGCCTTTTACGTCCACACATTCATCGTTCTTATCATAGATACCATCGCCATCGGTGTCAGTCCCGCCAAATGCTATCGTAACACCACCACTGTGCTGGAAATAATCAAGTTCATTATCATCAAAGGCGTTTTTATAGGTGGATTCTATGGTCAGGGCGATGTTATCGGTGAACCACAAGTTCAATCCGCCTGTAACGTTTGCAGTGAGTGCACCATCTTCGTCAAGAAAATAATATCCTGCACCAACGCCAAAATAAGGGTCGAACCATGGTGAGTTGAACGCCTCTTTAAAGTTGTAGATTATGTCAGTATCAATAGTTATAAAGCTTGCATCGTTTGGAAGGTTCACTCCGTTCACCTCAGAAGGAAGTCCAATGGAGCCTATCTGCTCTATCCGGGATAAGGCGAAATCTGCTTTAGCACTAAACCCTTTACCCATATATCTTCCTATACTCAACTGAGAAACTGAGGACACATAGTTCCACCTTTCAGTTTGAAATAGACCTCCAAATGCGCTATCAGTCCAGGTGTCTATCTCGCCAGTTCCATTGCCTGTTGGATAAAAATCAACGGCATTAGCTCCAATAAAAACGCTCCATGGGTTTTGTTTGTCCTGTGCTTGAACATTACTGATGAACAACATCATCAAAGCAACGGTTAGGATTCTTGAAATAAATTTCATATTTATCATTTGTCTGTTAATAATTTACAAAAATAATTTTTTTTGAGGGATATAGTAAGCCTTAATGAAAAAAAGTTATAGAACATCTAATTTTTTGCCTATTTTTTTGAAAGCTTCTATCGCCTTATCGAGGTGTTCTTTCTGGTGGGCCGCTGATAACTGCACTCTTATCCTGGCCTTTCCCTTGGGCACCACCGGATAGAAAAACCCGATGACATAAATATTCTCCTCCAGGAGCTCTGCCGCCATTTTCTGGGCTAACTTAGCATCATAAAGCATGACCGGAACAATGGCTGATTCTCCATCGATGATGTCAAAACCAGCATCTTTAAGTCCTTTCTTAAAGTAAAGCGTGTTTTCATGGACCTTATCCCTTAAAGAAGTATCGTTCTCTATTAGGTCAAAGACCTTAAGTGTAGCCGCTACTATGTTTGGTGCGAGTGAGTTAGAGAACAAGTAAGGTCTGGAACGTTGCCTTAGCAGCTCAATGATCTCTTTTTTAGCCGTGGTATATCCGCCCATAGCTCCGCCCAGGGATTTCCCCAGAGTTCCTGTGACGATATCTACTCGGTCTAGCACGCCTTTTTCTTCCGGCGTTCCTATGCCCTTTTCCCCTATGAATCCAGTAGCATGACATTCATCGATCATCACGAGTGCTTCATACTTATCTGCCAGGTCGCATATCTTATCCAGCGGTGCTACTAATCCGTCCATGGAAAAGACTCCATCCGTTACGATAAGCTTATTCCTGGCTCCGTTCTTATCTGCAGCTTTCAGTTGTTCTTCCAGGTCTTGCATGTCGCCATTCGCATATCTGAACCTTGCAGCTTTACACAATCTTACACCATCGATGATTGATGCATGATTGAGCGAATCCGATATTATCGCATCCTCTTTTGTGAGCAGCGGTTCAAAAACGCCTGCATTCGCGTCAAAACAAGCGGCATATAAAATAGTGTCTTCCATCTGATAGAATTGGGATATTCTGGCTTCTAAAGCTTTATGAATATCTTGTGTTCCACAGATGAACCTCACGCTTGACATCCCAAAACCGTATTCGTCTAGCGCATCTTTAGCGGCTTGTACAACTTCTGGATGAGATGATAGGCCCAGATAATTGTTTGCGCAGAAGTTGAGCACTTTTTTACCGTTATCCAGGCTTATTTCTGGTCCTTGCGGAGAGGTGATTATACGTTCTTTCTTAAAAAGACCCTCATCTTCTATGGACTTGAGCTCAGTAGAAAGTTGGTTTTTGAATTTTTCTGAATACATGCTTTATTTTTTTACAAATTTACACATTCTTTACGGCTATTCCTTCATTTACGTAGATCAGGAAACTTCCGATTGTTCGGTAGCCCATAGCTTCCACAGCACTGGCATATTTTTTGATCTGTTGATGATGTTCTTCTCTTTGCACACCCGTCTTATAGTCAATGATGACCGCTTCGTCCTTTTTGATGCAGATCCTGTCCGGCCTAATGATCTGATCACTATAGCTGATATCTTTCTCGTTATATACGGTCCAGTTCTCAGTAAAATAGTCTTTTAGGTCATCATGCTTGATGATACTTTCCATGGCGGAACGCAGTTCATTTTTCAATGGACCCGGAATTTGCTTTTTCTTTTCCAGTCGATCAATGGCTTTAGGTAGGTCATTCTGAACATGGACAAAACCCATAAGTTCATGGAGCAATTCTCCTTTTTTCAGCTCCTGATCATCCAGGTTCGCCTTTAAGACCATCCTTTTTTCCAATTGCTCAATATTTGACCTCAGCCTGACAGCAAATGGCGCTGAAGTGAATTCTTCCTCTGATCTTGTTGTAATATCCGGCCATTCGCCCGCGTAAAAAACATCGTGTTCTGATTGAGCGAACTGTTTTTCTTTTACGAAATCAAGCAATAGTCCGTTCATATTCATTGACCCTTTTTTTGAACTTTTAGGTTTTTCGCTAAGCAGGAACAATCCTTTTGATGCTCTGGTACAAGAGACATAAAGCAAGTTCAGGTTCTCAAGTACGCTATCCTGTTTTAGGTTCTTGATGTTCTCTTTGGAACGATCGTTTTCCATTAGCATTTTCCCGGGTTTACTTATCAGGGAAAAAGGTATTTCAGATTCAGTATCCGGTATCTCCTGCCAATATTTCTTTTTGGTAATATCATCTAAACTATCGTCCAGACCCGGAATGATGATGTAAGGAAATTCAAGCCCTTTACTTTTATGTATGGTCATCAAGTTTACGGAATCCTCCAATGTAGATGTAGATACGCTTCGGTCTTCCTTATGCCTTTCCCAATAGCTTTGAAATCCTCGGGCATCTGCGTTTTCCTTATTATTATAGGTGTGAACTTCTTCCAGGAATGCATTAAGATAAATATTGGCTCCATCTTCTAAGCCTAATTCCTGCACCAGATATTCTACTTGTTGCATAAGGGAATATCGATACATTCTTTCTGGTTCTATCTGAGTATTGAAGAAACTATTGAAACGGGAAATAAAGTCTTCTTTATTGGAAAAAAGCATTTGCCTGATACTGTCCAAACCTATACTTTCATTATACTTCAACACCATATAATTCTCCAATACGGTGAGCTTGTCCTCATCCTTTCCGTCCATGAACAAACATCTTAAGAAATGATAGATCAATTGCACGCTGGTATCCTTATGTATCAGTAGGTCAGTTGCGGTAATGACCGATATGTTCCTTTCTTCCAGCAATTCCGCTATAGCCTGGCTCTCTTTGTTGGACCTTACCAGTACGCAGATATCGGACCTTTTAAACTGTTGGTTATCCTTTTCCTTTTCTGAGATGAAATTGATCTTTTCCAGCACCATCTCAGGATAAGGTCGTTCATCTTTATGATGTTCCATATCGATCTCAATATAACCGCTGTCTTGTTTTTTAGGGCATTGTGCTACATGCGCATATATGTCGTGCACCTTTTGATAGGGTTGACGTCTGGAAAGGTAGATGAACAGTTCATTATTGAACTCCACGATATCTTTATTGCTACGATAATTATTCTTCAGGGGAATGTTCTTCCCTGATATCGGGAACGGTGACCACCCTTTTATCATTTGTAAGAAAATATCGGGATCACCACCGCGCCAGGCGTAAATGGATTGCTTCACATCACCTACCAGGGTCAATGAACCAGGGTTGCCATCCTTTGAACGGCTTAGCGCATTCTCTATGAGCGGGATCAGGTTTTCCCACTGCAAAAGCGAAGTGTCCTGGAATTCATCGATAAAGAAATCATTGAACTTTTCGCCTAACCTCTCGTAAATGAACGGCGCCGGCTGCTTCCTGATCTCTTCATTGATCCTTTTGTTAAAATCGTTGATGAACAAACAATTGCGGGCTTCTTTTATCCTTTCCGTGTGATCGTATATTACTTGAAGGAGCGCGACTTGTGAGAGCTGAGCTAAGATCTTGTCGTAGAATAGGACATCAAGGTTGAGCTGTAGTATATCCCGGACGATCGGCACATAATCAGGCTTTATGGCATCCATCCTTGCTTTTATCTCAGGCTTTTCTTTTGAATTATACGGTTCTTTTTCTTCGATTTGATCGATATAGGTAGGAATGGTTTTAAGTTCAAGCTCCCCTTTTCTTCTCTTGTCCATGAACTTAGGCAAGTATTTGCCGGTAAAGTTCTCTGGTGAAAGTTCATTTGTTTCTAATAAAGTGAAAAACGCGTCAGCTTTATCTTGTATTTTAAGTTTTATAGTTTCATGCTTTTGCTTCAGTTCTTTTTTTAAGGCTAAGATATCGGATGTAGAGAAATTGCTTATTGTTTGTAGGGCTTTATCGTGGTTTTCATCGATCAGCAACTTGGCCAGGTCGATCAATTTGCCCTTGATATTCCAGGACTTTCCTTCTTCGGATTGATATTCGATATATTCTGAAATTATATCTTTAATAGGAGCATCGGTTTTCACTTCTTCAATCACAGCCTCAACGGCTTCTTCAAAGATGTCATTCACCTCGAGTTCTATATCAAAGTTCACATCGAAGTGAAGGTCTCGCGCAAATGTCCTGACGATCCTGTGGGTCAGGCTGTCAATGGTGGTCACCTGATATCCTGCATAATTATCAAGGATATTAATAAGGATCTTTCGAGACCTGTTTTGTACTTCTTCGATGGAAAATCCAAGTTCTTTAGCAAGTTTTGCCCTTTTTTCGATTGCTTTATCATCAGGGTCATTTCTTGTAAAAGACCTAAGGTCGTCTAAGATGCGTTCTTTCATCTCATGGACCGCTTTGTTCGTGAAAGTGATGGCCATGATCTCCTGAAAGGCAAAGGGTGACGGATCGCTTAACAGTTTTTTTTCAAATAGGTAGGCGATCTGATAGGTCTTACCCGAGCCTGCGGAAGCATTATAGATCTTGAATGCGCTCATAAGATAATAATCTCTGCTAAAAATACGATTTTATAATAGAGGAGAAAATTTTCTTTTAAGCTTTTTATAACGATCCAGAATTGTTAAAGAAATTCTGTATTGTTATATTTGCTAAAATCAAAAAAATATAAATTATGGCTTTTGAACTACCAGATTTACCTTACGCTAAGGATGCATTAGAACCGCATATAGATGCACAGACGATGGAAATACATCATGGCAAGCATCATGCGGGATACACAAAAAAATTAAATGCCGCTATTGAGGGTACACCGGAAGAGAAAAAATCAATAGAAGATATTCTTACTGAGCTTGACCCGACGAACACTGCTGTCAGGAACAACGGTGGCGGATTTTACAACCACAAATTGTTCTGGGAAGTCATGGGACCAGAAGGTGGCGGCAAACCCAACGGAGAAATCGCAGAGGCAATAGATAAGCACTTTGGTTCTTATGAGGATTTCAAAGACCAGTTCTCCAAAGCGGCAGCTGGCAGGTTTGGCTCCGGTTGGGCCTGGCTAACCGTTCACAATGGTGGCAAACTGGAGATCAGCTCTACTCCTAATCAGGACAACCCATTAATGCCGTTCGTCAGCGCAGCAGGTGAGCCTGTCCTGGCACTGGATGTTTGGGAACATGCTTACTATCTAAAATATCAGAACAAAAGACCAGATTACATCGCCGCATTCTTTAATGTGATCAATTGGGATAAAGTGAATGAACTTTATAAGGCCCATAAATAATTCCAGGCCTTAATTATTAATAAAGCTGTCTTGATTCCATCGAAGACAGCTTTTTTTATTTGAACATATTATACATCTAATTTTTTTATATTTGTAAGTTCACTTATTAAGTAGTAGTTGAACAATATCAACATGGAAAACTTTAAAGAGCGACTTAAGGCGATAGAAGAAGAAACCGCTCATTTAAATATAGCAAATACCGTTAGGCATTTATGTGCCAGGTTCCCAGAAAAGGTCTGCTTTTCAACTTCCTTTGGAAAAGAAGACCAGGCCTTATCTCACATTATCTTCAATGAGAGATTACCCGTAAAGACATTTACATTAGATACCGGAAGGCTTTTCCAGGAAACCTATGATGTGATGGACGAGACCAGAGAACGCTATGGAAAACAGATAGACATCTATTTTCCAGATCAGGATAAAGTAGAGGCCATGGTCAATAAAAAAGGGCCGAACAGCTTTTACAGGTCAGTTGAGAACAGGAAAGAATGCTGCCATATCAGAAAAGTAGAGCCACTTCAGCGTGCCTTAAAAGGTAATATTATCTGGATTACTGGGTTGATGGGCGATCAATCAGAGTTTAGGAAGCAATTGCCTACTTTTGAATATGATGCCAATTTTAAGGTCATCAAATATAATCCACTTATCAACTGGCAACGCGATTATCTGGAAAATTTTATCGAGGAACATCAGATACCGGTCAACAAATTGCATGAAAAAGGTTTTGTGAGCATAGGTTGTAAACCTTGTACAAGGGCCATAAAACCTGGAGAAGATTACCGCGCCGGCAGGTGGTGGTGGGAAGAAAGCAAGAAGGAATGTGGCCTTCATTTGACCAGGACCAACAACAGTTAATCCTTTAGCGCACTTATCACTTTGTCTGCGATCTGCTTTGCATCGATCGATTGGATTGCGTTTTTATAAAAAGTATCATTTATTTTTCCATAGACGCTTACCGGTATCTTTGGATAGATTGTTGCATCAGGCAATAGCTGGTCTTCTGCTTTTTGGCCAAAAGGCTGAAATCCCAGATAAGGATGTGTTGCTCCCCATATTGTGATAACCCTTACGCCCATCATAGCGGCCAAATGACCATTACCGGAATCCATAGAAAGCATGAGCGCTAATTGGCCCATCCATTTGACCTGGTCCTTTAGGTTCAATTTTCCAGCTGTGGAATGAACATTATCAAATTTGCCTGCGAGTGCATCAAGTTCTTCCGTTTCCCTGGTTCCACCACCGAATAAAAGGATGTTCACGGACTTTTCGTCCAATATCTGCTGAATGACCTTTCTCATCTTATCGATGGGATATTCTTTGGATGAATGCGCTGAAAATGGTGCGATCCCTATGAAAGGCAGAGATGAATCGTTGAATTCAAAGGGCAATTGCGGTAGATGCTTTATAGATATCGGCGAGCACTTTTCCTTGAAGTCCACCTTGATACCAGCTTTATCAAGAACTTGGGCGTAACGTTCATGCATACTAAGCAAAGCATTTTCCGGTCTTTGCCTTGATTTGATCATGGCCGCTTTTTCCTTTCTGGCTTTATGTAATCGGTAGAATTTTGTCCTGCAGAACGCATTTAAGATAAAGGTCCTTAGCACAGCATGCATATCCAATACGATCGCTGGATCCCATTCATCGATCTCTTTGGCCAATTGGCGAAGACCGAAAATCCCTTTGTATTCACTTTTAAGGTCGACACCTTCTGCTTGTATATCAGCAAGTTCAAAGATTTGATGAAAAGGTTTTTTAGTATAGACCTTTAACCGGATATCCGGATATTGTTGCTTGACCAATCGCATTACAGGGACGAGCATGGCAACATCGCCAAGTGCTGAAAATCTTAAAATGATGATCTTTTCGGACATGATCAGGCCTTGCTCCTTAGCACAGGGTTCATCTCATCATCATTGTACATTTTCATTTGTTTATAGACCTTCATGTATTTCTCTCCATTTGCAATAGCTTTCAGGAGTTGGTCAATGGCTGTAGAAAGATCTTTTTGCTGTTCTAATAGCACATTTAATTTTTCCTGACATTTCTTTCTATGGTCATCGCTGGCATCAGTCCTTTCAGTTTCTTCTTGCATGTGATAGATCTTCAAACAGAGAATGGACAAACGGTCAATTCCCCATGCGGGAGATTCCGTATTAATGGTGGCATTGGGTTTGACCTGAACATCTTTGTACTTGTTTAGAAAATAACTGTCTATATATTCAACGGTATCGGTCCTGTCCTGATTGGATGCATCGATCTTTCTTTTGAGCACTAAAGCATCTTCCGGGGAAATATTTGGGTCCCTGATGAGGTCTTCGTAATGCCATTGCACGGTATCGATCCAGCATTTCCTATATAACAGATGTTCAATAAGCTGTGTATCCTTATTGTAAGGGTTCTGAAACTCCTGGTCCACGGAATCTTTGATATGATAGTCCTTTATCGCTTGTTCAAATATGGAAACGGCCTGATCTGCGGTCATAGTAGGTTTTTTTACAAATATATTAGAATTTAGACGTTCACGAGTCCCGAGAACCAGGTAAAAGCTCCACTGAACGCAAAAAAGAGGATGATAGCCTCATTGACCCATTTCTTCTTGAATTTCAAAATGTTTCCGGCCTGTAATGCGATCACAGCATGATAAGTAAAAAGTATATCGCCATCCTGACCACCAAGGAATAGCGCGCTTGCCAAGATCATTAGACCAGAGAAACTTATCAATCGCAACATGGACCTTCGCTGGACGTTCGTTTGTCCCATATCCTTAAGCACCATGATGGTCATGTACAAAGTAAACAGCACGGTCATAAAGAACCCTGTTCTAAGTCGGTTTGTATCATAGAAGGAAAAACGCAGGTTGATCTGATCGAAAAAGCTTAAAAGATAGAACCATTCATCATTAAGGATCCGTGTATAAATTTGACATAACATGAACGCTGAAAAAAAAGCTACTAATGGAACGAGAAAGTTCTTCACATCACCATAGCTATAAGTGGCGATCCCAGCATAAAGTACAATGATCAAAGGTGTTAGCGCAGGTTGGAGCAAAACGATGAAATAGAGAAAAAAAGATGCTTCGAAAATTTTCTTCTTATGTCCGTGGTGGTTTTTTAGATTTAATACTCTACGCATGAACAACAAGGACAACATCGCTACGAATACAGGTTCAAAACCGATAAGGCCTTGCGGATAGTTCAGTGATAATATTGTAAAAAAAAGAATGGCATAACTATTCTGATGATCGATCTTGTTGCGCTTACAAATAAAATTGATCAGCAATAAGATCAGTACCAAAAGTAGATAGATACCTGTTTTTTTACCGATCAACAATAGGTTGATGGGTGTTGAACGGTCATGTAAAAAGGCTAAAAGGAAACCTCCGAATAAATATAAAGCTAAAACTACAAAAACAATGGGTTGAGATTTGCTAAAAAATCTTGAAAGCATGCTTTAATTTATTATTTTTGCAATATAACTATTTGCATCATTAATAATGACAGAATTTTTTAGAGGAATAGAACACATTTTTGAAGAGTATCTTTTCCTTCCTTTAGACCTATTGCGAGAGATACAGGACGATTCCTGGTTAGCGGCTAATGGATTGAACTTTTTATTCTTAGGTATCGGTATCATCGCGTTCGCCTATTGGATGAAAGAGCTCAAAAAGTTTGACGAGAACACGGAAGACGAAGGAAATCAATATATCTAAATTTCTTTTTTCCTCATATAGCTTATCATATCCTTACCGATATCCGTTCGGTTATACTTGCCTGAAAAATTAATATGCTCAGCACTTCCATAGCTTTTTCTAATCGCGTCCTTAAGCTGGCTCGATAAATGAGTTACGGTCAAAACTCGACCGCCGGATGTTAATATCTTTTCAGCAGATGACCTTGTTCCAGCGTGAAGCACAATGCTTTCTTTACCAGCCTTATCTAATCCTGTGATCCTTCTTCCCTTTTCATAGCTTCCCGGATATCCATTAGATGCAAGTACTATCGTAGCAGCAAATTCCTTTTTTATAGTAAGGTCGATCTCGTTTAATTTACCCTGGGCGGTTTTTTGTAACATGACCAAAAGGTCGTTCTGGACCCTTGGAAGGATGGCTTGTGTTTCAGGGTCACCTAATCTTACATTGTATTCAATGACAAAGGGTTCATCTTCCACGATCATCAATCCCAGGAATAGAAAACCCTTATAATCGTATTGCTTTTTCTTTAATCCGTTCAATGTAGGCCGGATGATCTTATCTTCCACTTTTTCTATGAACTTCTCATCAGCCAGAAGATTAGGTGATATCGCTCCCATTCCACCAGTGTTCAGTCCTTTATCGTCATCGCCGATCCTTTTGTAGTCCTTTGCCGTAGGAAGTATCTTATAATGATCACCATCGGTCAAGACGAAAATACTGACCTCAGTTCCGTTCAGGAATTCTTCAATGACCACCTGATCCGCTGCTTTGCCGAACTTTTGATGCAGTAGCATTTCGTCTAATTGGTTTTTAGCTTCATCGATATCATCTATTATTAAAACGCCTTTTCCGCCGGCGAGACCATCCGCCTTGAGCACATAAGGAGAACTTAAGGTGTTGAGAAAATCTTTTCCTTCATCAACGGAATTAGCAGTAAACGTAGCATGGGCTGCCGTTGGGATATCATTTTCCTGCATGAAACGCTTGGCAAGATCCTTGCTCCCTTCTAACATGGCCGCGCCCTTTGAAGGTCCGATGATGTGGACATCATTTAGACCAGCATCAATGAAGAAATCTTTGATACCGGCTACCAGCGGAGCTTCTGGACCTACGATGATCATTTTAATGTTTTCTTTTTCCACGAACTCTTTTATTTGCAAGAATTCCGTTGGAGCGATCGGTACATTCTTTGCTATACGATCTGTTCCTGCATTGCCAGGAGCAACGAAAAGTTCTTCGCAATGTTTGCTTTTCATGGCGCTCCAGGCCATTGCATGTTCGCGACCGCCGCCGCCAAGGATCAATACTTTCATAATGGCAATTTTAATGCTACAAAAGTAATTGTTTGTAACTTGCGTGGCTAATCAATCTAAGAAAAGCGTGAATTTATTTCGCAGGATCTTATCGATGAAAGGGTTTCCTATAAAGCGGGCCGAAGCGGACTTCCAGCGGATCCTCCTTCAGCTGGACAATAAAAATAGAACTGAATTCAATGAAAAGCGGAAGTGGGAAATATTTAAACATCATTTAAGGAATACACCGGATTATCATCAACTTGTGGGTAAAAAAAAACCTCAGCATTGGGAAGATGTTCCCGTGATGACAAAACAGGACTTGCAAAAACCTTTGGAAAAAAGGATAAGTAAGCATTATAAGACAAGCGATCTGTTTGTAAATAAAACATCAGGGTCCAGCGGGAATCCTTTTATTTTCGCTAAGGACAAGTATGCGCATGCATTGACATGGTCGCATATCATCTGGCTTTATTCTACTTATGGATTGACCCTTGGAAAGTCCCTGGAAGCCCGATATTACGGTTTGCCTAAAGACCTCAAACCAAGGTTAACTGAGCGAGCTAAGGACTTTTTTGCTCATCGATATCGGTTTGACGTTTTTGATCTTTCTGATCATAAACTTGATGAGATGATCGATTTTTATAAACGTAAAAAATTTGACTACATTAATGGCTATACAAGTTCGATCGCTATGCTAGCTAAGCACTTACAGTCAAAAAATCTAAAGTTGACAAGCATTTGTCCCTCGTTAAAATTTTGCATCACGACATCAGAAATGCTATTCCCAACTGATCGTAAAGTTATTGAAGAATATATTGGCGTTCCGGTGATCAACGAATATGGAGCCAGCGAATTAGACATTATCGCTTTTGAGGATACTGAGGGCGACTGGCTATTAAACGATAAAACACTTTACACTGAGGTTGTGGATGATGATGATCAACCGGTACCTGACGGTGAGGAAGGTCATCTGGTTATAACCGGATTATACAATTATGGACATCCTTTTATTAGGTACAAAATTGGAGACGTAGGAATAATCGATGAATCTTCAAAAAATGGTAATCCAAAGTTGAAAAAGCTAATAGGCAGAACCAATCAATTTGCTTTTTTACCTAGTGGCAAGCGAGTTCCAGCGCTTACCTTTTACTATGTAACAAAATCACTTATTGAGGATAGCGGAGCAGTTAAAGAGATCAAAGTTATTCAAACCACAAAAGAAGAATTCAGGGTTGAATATGTAGCAGATCATGCGCTAAATGAACAAGAAAAGTCGAAAATTACACAAGCAATTGAAGATTATCTAGAGCCTGGATTAAATATTAACTATAAACGACAAGAAAAACTTGAACGCTCAAAAAGTGGCAAGTTGAAACAGTTTATATCACAGTTAGATACTAACTAAGACTTATATTTTTTATAACCCAAATACATCCACCAAAATAAATAATATAGGCTTTTGACAACGTTCAAGCCTTCAATCTTTCGGTAAAATGTCCATTGGTATTTGATCAATTTCTTTTTATCCCTGGAAAGTGAGTCTTCCCTTATTCTATAGATGGCATGAACGCTTTTAATTCCTACAGCAAACTTCGATTTTTTTAAATATTTAAGCCATAAACCCATATCTTGCCGTTTCCTGATCAAAGGCATTCTTTCTTTGCCTAAGGTTGCTACATCGACAAAAGCTGTCAAGCAGGAAATCGAATTGGACTTTAAAATATCATGATAATTTACCCTTGTTGGTACGATAAAATCTGAATAGACGAATTCAAGTTTTTCATTAGAGCGCTTGTATGAAGCAAAAACAAATGGCGTTTTGTGATCGTTAATTGCTTTAATCGAGTCTTTTAAGTGATGATCAAACCAGATATCATCCGCATCTAGAAATGCATGGAATCTACCAGACGCTTTTTCTATAGAATTATTACGAGCCACCGCAGAACCTGAATTTTTATCTAGCTTAAAGAGTTTTACTCGCTGGTCTTTATTAGCTATTTTTTTAACGACATCAACAGTATTATCAGTAGAACAGTCATCAGTTATTAGCATTTCCCAGTTGTCATAGGTTTGATTTTGGACAGACTTGATCGTTTCTTCTATAAAATCAGCAGAGTTATAAGTAGGCGTTATAATTGAAACTAAATCTTTCATCAATAAGCCTTTTTATCACCTTCAACGGCTTTGAATATCGTCTGGATAACGATCTTGATATCCAGCAGAATAGACCAGTTCTCTATATAGAAGATATCATACTTTACCCGATTGATGATATCATGGTCAGTCTCTACCTCTCCGCGAAAACCGCTTACTTGGGCGAGACCGGTTATTCCGGGTTTTACTAGGTGGCGTACCATGAACTTATCGATCTTGCCTACAAACATTTCCGTGTGACTTACCGGATGTGGTCGCGGTCCTACCACTGACATTTCACCCAGAAAAACATTAAAAAATTGGGGCAACTCGTCAATGCTGGTTTTTCTGATAAACTTTCCTATCTTAGTTACACGAGCATCATTAGGCTTTACCCATTCATTGGCTTTAGCACTATTAGGACGCATTGACCTGAACTTATAGCAGTAGAACTCTTTATATCCCAGGCCATTCCTTTTTTGCTTGAAAAAAATAGGTCCTTTAGATTCGATTCTGATGAGCAAGCCTAATAAAGGGGTTAACCATGATAGTAACAGAACAACGACCAAAGATGACATGATAAGATCAAAAGACCTTTTCATCAACCTGTTTAAAGGGTCATCTACAGGTATTCTTCTAAGTGACAATATGGGTAGATAGCCATAATAATCTATGGTCAGTTGTTTTGCATAAAGGTCTTTATTGTCAGGTATGAACTTTATGGTCTTCAAATTATTATCAGCAAAGTCTATCAGGTCGTTGATGGTTTGATTGCTTAGACTGGAAACTGAGCAATATATCTCATCTATCTTATGTTGTAAGCTGTAGTCTATGATATGGTCTAAATAAAATTCCTGATCATTATCATCGATCTCAAAATGCGCTTTCATCTCATAACCATATTCTGGTGCATTGTGAGCGAATGCTTTAAGTTGCCTTGTTGTCGGGCTGTTACCTACAATTATTATCTTTCTGAAATTACTTCCTGTGAACCGTCGATATTTTTTAAGTAGGAAGTAAATTCCAAGTTTGAACATGGAAATGAGCAAAAATACCTGCGCAAGATAAAAGAATAGTTTTTGAGATGAGTATTGTTCGTTTATGAACAAATGAAAATAAAAGAAGACAATAAGCGTAAAGATCACCGCTTGTAATATGATAAGCGAAATTATCCTTACTACTTTAGTGATCCTATAAACTTCGTAAAATCCAGACTTTATAGATAGAATGCCCCAGGCCATAATATGAAAACCTAGAAAATAGCCCCAATCAACCGGTTTAAGGTCAAACTGCAACGCTAGAATGCTAAAAACACTTATATCAAAAATATAAGTGATAGGTCTTAGGTAACCGGAATAGCGAAATCGCTGGGGTGACATAGGCTATTTTACGATATGTTGACTAAAGTCCTTATGTTCGCTTTTATGAAGTTCTTCTTGTGTTAAACCTTTAAAATAGTCGAATGTTATCTTCATGCCTTCTTCCCTGTGGGTTTGAGGCTCCCAGCCTAATTTTTCCCTGGCTGTTGAAATATCAGGCTGACGCTGTAAAGGGTCATCTTTAGGAAGTGGTTGATGAACGATCTTCTGGTCAGTACCCGTTAACTTGATGATCTCATTCGCAAAATCGAGTATACTGATCTCATGTGGATTTCCGATGTTTACCGGTAGATCGTAATCACTGAACAACAGTTGATAGATGCCTTCTACCTGATCATCTACATAACAGAAGGAACGCGTTTGTGAGCCGTCACCAAAAACAGTAATATCCTCGCCTCGCAGGGCTTGTCCTAAAAAAGCCGGAATAACACGACCATCGTTCAGTCGCATTCTGGGACCATAGGTATTGAATATTCTTACGATACGGGTTTCCAGACCATGGAACCGGTTGTAGGCCATGGTGATCGACTCCTGGAACCTTTTTGCTTCATCGTAAACACCGCGTGGTCCTATGGTGTTGACATTGCCATAATAGCTTTCCTTTTGTGGATGAACTAATGGGTCGCCATATACTTCCGAAGTGGATGCGATCAATATTCTGGCATTCTTTGCTTTGGCCAGGCCTAAAAGATTATGGGTTCCTAATGACCCTACTTTTAAGGTTTGAATAGGAATTTTCAAGTAATCTATCGGACTTGCCGGAGAGGCAAAGTGTAAGATGTAATCTAACTTTCCGGGAACATGAACGAACTTGGAGACGTCATGATGATAGAACTCAAAATCCGCTCTTTTCATCAAATGATCGATGTTCTTCAGATCTCCAGTGATCAAATTGTCCATACCGATCACATGATAGCCTTCTACCAGGAACCTGTCACATAGATGCGAGCCTAAGAATCCTGCTGCTCCGGTGATTAATATCTTTTTCTTCATCTACTTATTTTCTTCCTATGGAATAATAGGCGAACCCTTCTTTATTAACCTCGTTGACTTCGTAAAGGTTCCTGCCATCAAAGATCACATTATTGTTCATGTTCTTTTTTAACAGGTCGTAATCCGGCGTTCTGAATATGGACCACTCTGTACAGATCAATAGTGCATCTGCATTTTTAGTGGCCGCATACATATCTTCCACATAATTTATCTTATCGCCTATTTTCCTCTGTACGTTGTCCATGGCCTCAGGATCAAAAGCCGTAATTTCTGCGCCTGCTTCTACTAGTTTTTCGATCATGTAAAGTGCCGGTGCTTCTCTGATATCGTCGGTCTCTGGCTTGAACGCTAATCCCCAGAGGGCGATCTTCTTGCCGCTCAAATCTCCCTGAAAATAGTTCTTCATCTTTGGGAACAAGATGGTCTTTTGTTGTTCATTGATATCGACGACCGCGTCCAAGATCCTAAAGCTGAAATCAACTTCGTTACCAGACTTATGAAGCGCTTTTACATCTTTAGGAAAGCAAGATCCGCCGTAACCTATTCCCGGGAACAAGAACCGTTTACCTATTCTGGTATCGGTTCCCATGCCCATTCTTACTTTATCAACATTGGCATCGATCTTCTCGCAATAATTAGCGATCTCGTTCATGAAAGTGATCTTGGTCGCCAAAAAAGAGTTTGCGGCATATTTCGTTAATTCCGCTGATTTTTCGTCCATCATGATAATAGGATTACCACTTCTGACGAAGGGCTTATAAAGCCGGTTCATAATATCGGCTGCTTTTTCGCTACTTGCTCCAATGATGATCCGTTCCGGTTTAAGGAAGTCATCAACGGCAAAACCCTCGCGCAGGAATTCCGGATTAGAGACGACGTCAAACTCAACATCAGTAAATTTGGCTATGGTCGCCTTCACTTTATCGGCTGTGCCTACTGGTACGGTACTTTTATCTACGATTACTTTATAATCTTTAATCTGCTTGCCTATTTCCTCAGCTACGCCCAGAACGTAGGAAAGGTCTGCAGAGCCATCTTCATCTTCTGGTGTAGGCAAGGCTAGAAAAATCACCTCGCCAAAAGGTAATCCTTCTGATAGCTCAGTGGTGAAATTTAGTCTTCCGGCTTCGATATTACGCTCAAACAGACTGTCTAAATGCGGCTCATAAATGGGAACTTTCCCGTTTTTCATCGCTTCTACTTTGTTTTTATCAATATCTACACAAAGCACGTCGTTGCCGGTTTCTGCCAGACAAGTTCCTGTAACCAGACCAACGTAGCCGGTTCCTACAACAGTAATTTTCATAAAGATTCGGTTTTATAAATGGTTTCTAAGTTTTTAATGGTATGCTGAATATTAAAATACTGGTCGAAAAGCATTTTTGAATGTTGTTCAAAGGCTAATCGCTTCTCTTTATAGTTGAGTAATTCAGTGATTCGTTGCTTATAAATTTCAATTTTATCGGCAAAAATAAGAAAACCATTCTTGCCGTCATCTACCAGATCGCGATTTCCATCGGCGTCGCTTAAAACAAGAGCTTTTCCTAAAGCCAAAGCTTCAATTACCGCATAAGGTAAACCTTCATATCGAGCAGTTGACAGGTAAAGTTTTGCATGTTTTATAATATGAAAAATGTCTTCTCGCGAAGTCCATTTGAGCATGGTAACATTTTTTTCTAATCCCAGCTTGCTGATTTTTTGCGTGACTGATCTCGTATTTGGCGAATAGGAGCCAACGCCCATAATGACCAGATGAATGTCTGGCTTTTCCTTTTTCAACTCATCAATAATATCGATCATCAACTCAATATTTTTTTGATAAGATGGCCTGCCAACAGTGCAAATGTATTCGTCTGGCCATTTTTTCTCAGTGCTTAGGTCAGGAATCTTTTCTATAGGATTGATGGCATTAGGAAAGGTGATGACGCTGTTTTTAGAATATTTGAGATCATTGATGGCTCTTGTAGCTTCTGATTTTGAGGAAGCTAAAATTTTATGAGGTGCGATTTTTAACGACTGCTCGATTTTTTTATAGACCAACTGCTTTAATGCGCTTGATGTGCTTAAATAGGAATAGGCTTGTGGCGTATGTAAACACGGTGTTTTTGTTTTCCATGCTGCTAGTTTGCCAATGATGCCTCCTTTGGCCGAATGCGCGTGAATGATATCCGGTTTTTCTTTTCTGCAGATTTTGATCAGTTGAAAAATTAATTGCAAGTCTTTGATGGGTTTAATATCCCTATCTAGTTTTAGATGGTAGATTTTGAATTGATGATCAGCGAGCGGAATATCAGCCTTTGGTGCGCCATTGATGATGACGTGCTCAAACTCATCATTACTGGTGTTTTTAGCGATCAATTCGATGGATGTGCCAACGC
>CAJXLO010000007.1 GCA_913056525.1 uncultured Psychroflexus sp. | reverse complement strand
TATCGATCTTGTACTATAGCAAGGTATTATAAAATTAAGATCTCAAATCGTTCATTATAAGTACAAAGCATGGGTTGTTTGAATTTTAAATCGGACAACAATGATAAAAGATAAAAGGCCTGCAAAATATATTTTTTCAATACGAAAAATAATATTAATTTTGCAAACTAAATTAATGGTCCGTTCGTCTAGTGGTTAGGACGCCAGGTTTTCATCCTGGTAACAGGAGTTCGATTCTCCTACGGACTACAAAAATGTTCTTTAAACACAAAGTAAACGTTCTAATGTCAGGTTGCTTCTGCTATCTAACACTGGTCTTTACTTAGTTATCAATGGTCCGTTCGTCTAGTGGTTAGGACGCCAGGTTTTCATCCTGGTAACAGGGGTTCGATTCCCCTACGGACTACGAATTAATTTAAAATCAAAACTTAAAACTAAAATAATGGCAAACCATAAATCATCCCTTAAAAGAATAAGAAGCGATAAACAGAAAAGAGAAAGAAACCGCTATCAACATAAAACAACAAGAAATGCCATCAAGTATTTCAAGACCATAGAGAAGAAAGAAGAAGCCGATAAAAAACTGCCTGAAATTCTATCGATGGTGGATAAATTGTCCAAAAGGAACATCATCCATTCGAATAAGGCAGCCAGGTTAAAATCAAGCCTAACCAGACATAAAAACTCTTTAAAGTAAGTTTAGTTTCATAATTAAGTTTTGTTTTTAAATTAAAAAAGCCGACTAAGCAGTTAGTCGGCTTTTTTAGTTATTATCCGATTAACAAGATCATCCATTCATTGAAAGAAGGAATTCTTCATTTGAATTTGATCTCTTGATCCTATCAGTGATGAACTCTATGGCCTCAACTGGGTTCATATCAGCCAAATACCTTCTCATTATCCACATTTTCTGAATAGTATTCTCATCGGCAAGCAGATCATCACGCCTGGTACTGGAGGCATTAAGGTCGATCGCTGGATATATCCTTCTATTAGATATCTTCCTTTCAAGCTGCAGTTCCATATTACCGGTTCCCTTGAACTCTTCAAAGATTACTTCGTCCATTTTAGATCCAGTATCGGTCAGAGCAGTTGCTATAATAGATAAAGAACCTCCATTTTCTATATTCCTGGCAGCACCAAAGAAACGCTTAGGTTTGTGCAGGGCATTAGCGTCCACACCGCCGCTTAACACCTTTCCGCTAGCAGGTTGAACTGTATTATAAGCTCTGGCAAGCCTTGTGATGGAATCTAAAAGTATGACCACGTCATGTCCGCTTTCCACTAATCTTTTTGCTTTTTCAATGACGATATTAGCCACTCTTACGTGTTCATGAGCTTCTTTATCAAATGTAGAAGCAATGACCTCACCATTAACGTTCCTTTGCATATCGGTTACTTCCTCAGGTCTTTCATCTATTAAAAGTACCATTTGGTAAACTTCCGGATGGTTCGCTGAGATAGCATTGGCAATATCCTTGAGCAACACGGTCTTACCCGTCTTAGGCTGAGAGACGATCATTCCACGTTGACCTTTACCGATAGGTGAAAAAAGATCGATGATCCTGGTGGATATGTTGCTATTGAGTGATGAAAGTTCGAATTTCTCTTTAGGGAAAAGCGGCGTCAGATGTTCAAAAGAAACACGGTCTCTAACTACCTTAGGGTCCAGACCATTGATCTTATTGATCTTAATAAGTGGGAAATATTTTTCACCTTCTTTGGGTGGTCTGATTTCACCGAGCACCGTATCGCCCGTCTTAAGACCGAACAACTTGATCTGGGATTGGGATAAATAAATGTCATCTGGCGAACTCAAGTAATTATAGTCTGAAGAACGCAGGAATCCGTAACCGTCCTGTACCATATCAAGAACACCTTCGCTTTGTATCAAGGCATCAAACTCATACTGCGGAGATCTATATTTGCTTTTAGGATTATTTTGATTATTACTTTTGGGTCTATTGTTCTCTTTAGCCTTTTGGTTTTGGTCATTGGACTTTGAGTCCTTGTTATATTTTTTATTTTGTATCTCCTTATTCGGTACAGGCTTATTTTGTTCCTTAAGAGCAGTATTTTCTTTAGGTTTAGGAGACTTAGTCTTACGATCTTCTGGAAGTTCTTTTTTTAGGTTCTTACCCGCATCTACGTTATCCTTATTGTCTGTACGATGAGGTTTGTTTTGATCAGGATGAACGTTTTTTTTAGTTGGTCTTTTCTGCTGATCATTTTTTTGTAGAGGCGGACGACCACGTTTTCTTTTAGGTTCTTCAGGTTTGTTATTGTCCTTAGACCCATTTTTGAGGTCTGCGACGAACTTTTTCGCTTGTTCAGGATTGGCGGCTTGATAATCCAGAATATTGTAAATGAGGTCCATTTTTTTTAGACCAGTTATCCTTTTCATCTTTAGTTGTTTAGCAATATACTGAAGTTCAGGCAACCGCTTTGTTTTGAGGTCTGATATTTCTAACATATTTAGTTATGGAATATTTATTGTAAAATTTATTTCTCAGTGTTGGGATAAGGATGATTTGTAGTAAATCCTTTAATATTAGATATTAGTGCAATTATACGACTTTATTTTAATTTACCCTATGCTTAAAACAAATAATCTGCTATTTTTGCAATCCATTTGTGTGATATGATTCAGCGCATTCAAACCATTTATCTCGTACTTCTTTTCCTGTTCAATGGAATTGGCATATTTCTGAACCATTCCATTTTTTCTAGAATAGAGGAAGGATTTGTTAAGCTTGATGTACTTAGCCTTGATATTGTATTTGTGATACTTGCGGGTTTAGTGATCCTACTGAGCATTATTACGATATTCAATTATAAAAATAGACGTTTACAGATGCGTTTTTGCCAAATCATGATCACGCTAAATCTTTTTTTTATTATCATTATAGGTGTCTACGTTTACAGGCTGCTAAGTTTACCTGGAGGATTCAATTTTCCTAAGAAAGGTATTGAGTGGATCATTACTTTTATATCTATCGTTTTTGCCATATTAGCAAAAAAGGCCATTAAAAGTGATGATGAACTTGTAAAATCTGCTGACCGATTTCGTTAAACCTATATCTTAGTATATTAGTGTTTAAGCCTGAATATTTTTTATTCAGGCTTTTTTTGCGTATTATCCACAATGAATTCTTTTATATCGTTATCTGTGTTAAGTACTTCAGTGGCAATGACCTTACCATTTTCATCAATAAGAGTGAATCTGTTCAGGTAATAGTTAAATAGCTCATAATTAGGAGAACTAACCGTTTGAAGTTCATGCTGTCTGGTAAGACCGTATTGAGTAACATTCTGCTGCCATAGATTATAATTATCAGGTTCAACGTTAATACCTATGAAATTGATATCATCGTGTTTTTTCCTCATTCTTTTTATAAGTTTAAACCTGTTCTTGTTCATCATAGGCATACTAAGTGACCATACATGAATAGCCGTATGTGGTTTATCTGTGAAATGACCTACTTTTACTGTATCCTTATCATGGTTCTTTAATGTTAGCTGATCAATTTTTTTTCCTACGATGAAGTTCTTATGAAAATTGAAGAAACTTTCCAGTTTTTGCTTTTTATCTTTTCCGATATTAACGTTATCTAATAGTTTAGTGGCCTTTTTAAGTTGTTCTTTTGTAGAAATATGCACCATTTCTTGTTCAAAAAATCGCCCTAAGAACTTCTTTTTTAGCTTTTCATTGTTAAAAATAGAATCAACGAGCTTCAATCTCCTATGGATATTATTGAATGATGTAAGATCAAAACAAGTCTTTTTAGATTGCTTATCAGCTTCTGAACAATTTTTAATGGATAAATTCTTCAAATGATCGTCCAGAAATCTTAGGTAACCAAAGTGACTGATCAGTTCAGCATCGTTAAAATCAACGGATTTCCTATATTCAAAAAAACCATCATCCATTGAATTGGCTTTTTTCGGAAAGTACTTCTTAAGGAGGAAGGCATAACGTTCTCTGATATCGTAGTATTCATAATTGATGGACTTTTTAGCGATGTCCATGAAATCCTCAGAGAAATGGTGCTTTTTGTGAAGCTCCTCTAACTTTTTTATTCTATTAGCTTTTATAGAATCCGTCTTATCACTGAAGACATCGGCAGGTATCTTGTAATAGGAAAGTATCAGGTCATTGTTAGCTTCGTTCATCAGATACATGTCCATTAAAAAATTGTTCTCTTCAGAAGAGTCTCCGCTAAAAACAAGCGAGCCGTCAAAATCAAAAGTATTTAGTCTAAAAGATAGACTATCACCAGGTGTCACATAGAATGTTTGATAATCAGGTGGATGTTCAAAAACCATTAACTTAGGTTTGTTAACATCAATTCGGGAATGGAAACTACCATCATCCTGAATTGTTAAGGTGTCTGTCCTTTGACCGCCCTCAGAGACAAATATATGGTCGTGTGTCGGGTTCTGTATCAAACCTGAAATGCATGTCACTGTATCGTCTTTTTCTGAACAAGCGACAAATATAAAGATGAGTATAATAGTTGAGAAGTACCTCATATTCGTTGACAAATATAGAAGTAGTCTTTGGTAGCTTCTGTTAATCAGCCGTTAAAAACTACTACGGAATTGCTTGTTTATCATAAAGTTTGTGATCTATACTTAAGCCTAACTATCAATAAATATGATTATTTTTGCAAAAAATACTGCCCTATGCTCTCAGTTTCTAATTTATCTGTCCAATTTGGTAAAAGAGTACTATTTGACGATGTAAATACTACATTCTCAGAAGGAAATTGTTATGGTATCATCGGTGCGAATGGTGCGGGTAAATCTACCTTCCTTAAAATATTAGCGGGTAAGCAAGAACCAACATCAGGACACGTACATCTTGAGCCGGGCAAAAGAATGTCTGTATTAGAACAAGACCATCAAATGTATGATGATCAACTGGTTTTAGAGACTGTAATGATGGGCAATCCTGAATTGTACAACATCAAGAAGGAAATGGAGCAGATCTATGCTAAAGAAGATTTTAACGAAAGAGATGGTGAGCGTGTTGGCGTTCTACAGGCAGAATTTGAAGAAATGGATGGATGGAACGCTGATAGTGATGCCGGTGCCCTCCTTTCTAACCTGAACATAGAACCGGAACTTCATTATACTACGCTCGACCAGCTAGATAGAACACAAAAGGTCCGGGTTTTACTAGCCAAGGCATTGTTTGGGAACCCGGATGCACTTATAATGGATGAGCCTACGAATGACCTGGACTTTGAAACTATCAGTTGGCTTGAAAACTTCCTGGCCAATTATGAACATCTTGTTATCGTTGTTTCTCACGACAGGCACTTTCTGGATGAGGTTTGTACCCATATATCCGATATTGATTTCGGGAAGATCACCCATTACTCTGGCAACTATACTTTCTGGTACGAATCCTCTCAATTAGCCGCAAAGCAAAGAGCTCAACAGAACAAGAAGGCTGAGGAAAAGAAAAAAGAGCTCCAACAGTTCATAGAACGTTTTAGTGCTAACGCATCTAAATCAAAACAGGCCACTTCAAGGAAAAAAATGCTGGATAAGATAGACACGTCATCCATAAAACCTTCAAGCAGAAGGTATCCGGCCATCATCTTTGACAGGGAAAGAGAAGCTGGCAATCAAATATTGAACACAGAAAAGCTAAGTAGCAGCCTGGATGGGGAAACCCTGTTCAGGGACGTGTCCATAAATATGGCAAAAGGTGATAAGATCGTTCTTTATTCAAGGGACTCAAGGGCTACTAGCGCATTTTATGAGATCATTACCGGTAATCAAAAAGCGGATACTGGGAAATATGATTGGGGAGTGACCACCTCGCAAGCTTACCTGCCATTGGATAATTCTAAGTTCTTTGAAAAGGATATCAACCTGGTCGATTGGCTTCGACAATGGGCTAAAACGGAAGAAGAAAGAGAGGAAGTGAACATTCGTGGATTCCTGGGCAAGATGCTTTTTAGTGGTGATGAAGCCCTCAAATCTGCTAATGTGCTTTCAGGTGGAGAAAAAATAAGGTGTATGCTCAGCCGGATGATGATGTTAAGAGCAAACGTACTTTTACTTGATGAGCCTACTAATCATCTTGACCTTGAATCTATCACCGCCTTGAACAATTCCCTAAAAAAATATAAAGGGAACATGATCTTTAGTACACATGATCATCAATTTGCGCAAACACTGGCGAATCGGGTGATCGAACTTACTCCGTATGGTGCTATTGACCGATACCTCACTTTTGATGAGTATATGCAAGATGAAAAGATCAAAGGGCAAAGGGAGAAAATGTATAATGGAAAGACCTTTGCTTAAAAGCTGATATTCATATATCTATTTATCAAGGTTTGCGTAGAGTCGTCATGGGCTGCTCCTTTACCTTTAAAATCGCTTAAGATCGTATTCGCAAGCTCTTTACCGAGTTCAACGCCCCATTGGTCAAAGCTGAAGATGTTCCATATCACTCCCTGAACAAATATTTTATGCTCATAAATAGCGATAAGCATACCTAATGTGTTAGGTGTCAATTCCTCAAAAAGCAGTGTGTTAGAAGGGTTATCACCCTCAAATACCTTATGACTGACAAGCTGTTCTATCTTATCGGCCGGAAAACCCTGCTCTTCAAGCTCCCTGTAAGCCTGTTCACGAGTTTTGCCTTTCATTAAAGCTTCCGTTTGTGCAAAGAAGTTGGCCATCAATATATCATGATGTGCTTTGTTCTTGTACAATGGCTTTGTAAAACCTATGAAATCAGAAGGAATTAGCTTTGTTCCCTGATGCATAAGCTGAAAAAACGCATGCTGAGCATTTGTTCCAGGTTCGCCCCAAACGATACTTCCTGTTTGATAATCTACTCTTTTACCTGTACGATCTATACTCTTGCCATTGCTTTCCATACTGGCCTGTTGTAAATAAGGTGCTAATTTTTGTAAATATTGCGTATAAGGAATGATGGCCTCTGTTTCTGCTTCAAAGAAATTATTATACCAAATTCCAATAAGTGCTAATACGACAGGAACGTTCTTTGAATATTCAGCGGTCCTGAAATGTTCATCTACCTTACAGGCTCCAGTAAGCAATTCCTCGTAATTATCCATTCCTATGGCACAAGAAATGGACAGACCGGCCGCGCTCCAAAGTGAAAAACGTCCTCCAACCCAATCCCACATAGGAAAGAAAGTCTCTATACCAAACTCCTTTACCTTTTCCTTATTAGCGGAAACTGCAACAAAATGCTTTTTAAGATGTTCTAAACTTGAATGCTCGAGGAACCAGTTCCTGGCTGAATTTGCGTTCATCAATGTTTCCTGGGTCGTGAACGATTTAGAGACAACGATGAACAAAGTGGTTTCCGGGTTTAATTTTTCTAATTTTGAAGCTATTAGATCTCCATCTACATTTGAAATAAAATGTGAGGTAACATTTTGGCTGTAGAATTGAAGTGATTCTACGACCATTTGTGGGCCAAGGTCAGAGCCGCCAATACCAATGTTTACCACATCAGTTATCGCCCTGCCTGTATAGCCTGTTCTCTCACCATTGTAAATAGCATTACTAAAAGACCTGATATTGTTTAAAGTATCTCTTACTAAAGGGTAGATAGATTGATCATTCACCTTAGCTTCGTCCTTACCAGACCGAAGTGCCGTGTGGAGAACCGCTCTTTCTTCTGTTTGATTGATATTATCACCAGAAAAATATTTATCGATGGCGTCATCCAAATTCAGTTCTCTGGCCAACCCTATAAGTTGATCAAAGGATTGTTGAGAAAACCTGTTCTTGGAAAAATCAAAATAGAGGTTATCCATTTCTATGGACAGCGATCCTACTCTGTCTTTCTCCATATTGAAAAAAGATAAAATAGAAGTATCCTTATCCTTATCAAAGCAATTTTTGAGATTTTTCCAGGCTTCTGTATGAGTTGGTGATTGTGATCTTAGTGCCATTCAAAAAGATTTTATTTGATCTCTGGTATTATATTATTCCTGTAATACTCTATAAGTCCATCAATAGGTCTTCTGATAATGTTCCCGATGGTCAAGTGGAATTGCTTGGCCACGTCATATATGATATCACTGGAAAAGAATGCTATTGATCCAATAAAGTGAATAGGTGTAACCTGTGCTTCTTTATAGCACATGACCCTTCTATGAACGAACTTTTCCATTCCTTCATATATAAGTTGGTAAAAATAACCATATCTATGATCGGATTGAAAGATGAATTCGGCGAAATGGGCTAAATAAGTGTTCGGATTATCCTTCTTATAGAGGTTTTTCTTAATGGTATCCGCATTTAGGTCAAAGCTCTTTTCGAACTTTTCAGCCAGCGATGTAGGCATCTTCTTATAATAATAATCTCGTATCAATCTTTTTCCAAAGTAGTTGCCGCTGGCTTCGTCCATTAGGATGTACCCTAAGGATTCTATCTCCATCTGTACGTCCCTGCCGTCAAAATAACACGAATTAGAACCTGTTCCCAGTATGCAGACAATGCCAGGCTCTGTAGTAGCGGCAAAAGCTGCGGCTAGCATATCTTCATCTACATTGACCTCTGTATGGGGGAAAAAGTCTTCCAGAAGATTTTTTAGATTGTTCTTAGGCGTAGGTGTACCACATCCGGCACCATAAAAATCAACTCTTTTTATTTGTGACTTTATATTCTTGAGATCTTCGCTTTCCTGCAATCTTTTTTCTAACGTTTCAACTTCAAATACTGCTGGATTCAGACCTTTCGTTCGGGTCTTTAATTTCTGTTGACCGTTTTCATCTAATAATATCCAATCACATTTTGTAGATCCACCGTCTGCAATTACTATCATATATTAAATATTAAAAAAATGCTTATCGACAGGGATATCGATAAACATTCTTGAATTAATTAGCTTAAACTTGTGCCACGTGATGAGCTAGGTCCAGCAGTTTACTGGAATAGGCATATTCATTGTCATACCAGGCGACGAGCTTAAAGAAATTATCGTTCAGGGCGATACCTGCATCCGCATCAAAGTTGGAAGTTGTCTCTACGGAAACATAGTCTTGCGATACAACCGCATCTTCCGTGTAGGCAAGCACCCCTTTCATACTACCTTCTGCAGCTTTTTTAAAGGCTTTTTTCACCTCATCATAAGAAGCTCCTTTTTCAGTCCGTACCGTAAGGTCAACTACGGATACATCGGCTGTGGGGATCCTGAATGCCATTCCAGTAAGTTTCCCGTCAACTTGTGGTAGTACTTTACCAACTGCTGCGGCAGCACCTGTACTTGTTGGGATGATATTGTTCAAGGCACTTCTTCCTATCCTGTAGTTCTTTTTAGAGGGTGAATCAACCGTGAACTGAGTAGAGGTTGAGGCGTGGATAGTGGTCATCAGTCCTTCTACGATACCAAACTCTTCGTGTACTACCTTAGCCATCGGTGCGAGACAATTGGTCGTACAAGATGCGTTTGAAACAACCGTGTCTTCCGGTTTTACATCATTTTCGTTGACGCCCATGACGAACATCGGTGTATCTTTCGTTGGTGCAGATATTACTACTTTCCTCGCACCAGCATCAAGGTGTGCGGATGCTGAAGCTTTATCTTTGAATATTCCTGTACAATCGATGATAACTTGAGCATCAACAGCATCCCATTTCAGGTCTGCCGGGTTCTTTTCAGCTGATACGCGAACCTCTTTGCCGTTCACCATAAGATTGCCGTTCTTCACAGATACTTCTCCATTGAACCTTCCGTGTACCGAGTCGTACTTGAGCATATAGGCCAAATGGTTTACGTCCAGAAGGTCATTTATGGCTACAACTTCTGTGTTCTCGCTTTGAACAGCGATCCTAAAAGCTATTCGACCAATTCGGCCAAATCCGTTGATTCCGATTTTTGTTTTCATGATTATTTGATTTTGAGTTTGAATTATATCGATACGATGTCTGCTACTCTTAACAGGTCCGTATCAAATACTTTTTTATTGTAAATAGCCGTTTCGAGCGGTACTTGAACGATCTTCTTATGGGAGATCCCGATCATTATCTTTTTCTTTCCCTCTATCAAAGCATCCACAGCACCAACACCCAGTCTAGTGGCCAGCACTCTATCATAACAACTTGGTGAACCGCCTCGCTGAATGTGACCAAGAACAGTTACTTTCACTTCATAACCTTCAAGGTTGGTCTTGATATAATCCGCCAGCGCGGTGATGTTCTTCCCTATTTGATCACCTTCTGATACGACGATGATACTGGAAGTTTTTCCACTCTTTTTACTGTTGTTGAGCGATTCCATTAGCCTATCAGTACCCAGGTCTTCCTCAGGTACGAGTATTTCTTCCGCACCTGCTCCTATTCCTGTGTTCAAGGCAATATCTCCAGCATCTCTTCCCATCACTTCCACCAGGAAAAGCCTGTTATGAGAACTTGCCGTGTCTCTGATCTTGTCTATGGCCTCTACAACGGTGTTCAATGCTGTATCATAACCAATGGTGTAATCCGTTCCATTGATATCATTATCAATAGTTCCAGGAATTCCTACGACCGGGATGTCGTACTCTTCACCAAAAATGGATGCTCCTGTAAATGAGCCATCACCACCGATAACGACCAATGCATCTATAGCATGTTTTTTCAGGTTCTCATAGGCTCTACTTCTACCTTCTTTGGTCTTGAACTCTTCTGATCGAGCTGATTTTAAGAAAGTTCCACCTCGGTTGATCAAGTTCCTAACGGATCTGGGACCTAATTCAGAAAATTCATCATCTATCATTCCCTGTAATCCCTGATAGATCCCATAGCATTTTAAATTATTATAAACCGCATTCCTTACTACAGCTCTAATGGCAGCGTTCATACCAGGTGAATCCCCACCTGAGGTTAGAACTGCAATGTTCTTGATTTCATTGTTCATATTACAAATTTACTTCTATTACAAATGTTTTCCAATTTTGTAGAAGACTAAAACGATTTTTGTCAATAAAATTAATAATTCATATAATTTATTGATCTTTTAAGATAGTATATTGCCATGGTTTAAACTCTATTTCATTATCAGCTGATAATTTTAGATCATTACCGTTCATAGCATTGACCATTTCATTTCCCTTACTCATCTCAACGGTGAACTTTTGCTTCTCATCTGACATGTTCGCTATGTAGATGATCTCTTGCTTGCCTTTTTGACGTCTGAACGCCAGGATATCCTTATCATTAGAAGTGCTTAACCTTTGATAACTTGCAGCTTTCTTAGCACCATGCAATGCTTTATTGCTTTTCTTTAAGGAACCTAGCTGTTCAAGCAGTTCCCAGGTCTTATCTTTTTGCTTTTCAATTGTATCCTTCCTAAAGAACCTTAACCTTTTATCCATGTCATATTCCTGTCCGGAATAGATGAGCGGCATACCCGGAATAGTATAAGTTAATGCAGTCATGGCATCACCTGCATCGCCCATTCTTTCTTCTATCGTGCCATTCCATGAATTTTCATCATGATTGGTCACAAAGTTCATCAGGAAATCATCTTCTTGATAAGTGCTGTCTATCTTTGTCATGTATTCGTCCCACGCGGTTACATTCATTTTCCCTTGCGCTATTTCGTTCATTATATGATGGCCTTCCCAGTTGTATCCCATATCAAAAGCTTTATGGAAGAGGTCTTTCTTTTCGCTTTCCGCTAGCATGAAAAGGGGCTTCACTTCTTCCAGCTTAGGTACGGCATAGTTCCAAAAAGGAGTAGGAACATTTCCTGCAACGTCGCACCTAAATCCATCAATGTTATATCCTTTTACCCAGAACTTCATTTCATCTTTCATCGCCTTCCATAGGTCCTTATTCCCATAGTTAAGATCTGCTACATCGGTCCAACCCCATTTTTCTCCCGTATCAGGGTTTATCGGGTCAGTAATTTCACCTTCATCATCTTTTGTGTAATATTCCGGATGTTCCTCCATCCAATGATGGTCCCAACCGGTGTGGTTCGCTACCCAATCCAAGATAACATACATATCGTTTTCATGCGCTGTACTTACCAGTTCTTCAAAGTCCTTTAGGTCACCAAAGTTCGGGTTTACGGCCGTATAATCTGCTATAGCGTAATAACTGCCCAGATATTTCTCTTCTTTGTTCGGTTCATCTATCTCCTCGATGGATTTGTCCGGAGTTGCTTTCCTGTTCTTCAAGGATATAGGATAAATAGGCATCAGCCAAATGATCTTTACACCGAGTTCTTTCAATTGTGGTATGTCCTTAGTAAACGCATCGATCGTTCCTTCCGGCGAATATTGTCGGATGTTCGCTTCATAGATCACAGCGGATTCCATATCCTGTTCAGTGATCGGTTGGATTTGTTCGTTCTGCTGTTCGCGGGATCTGTTTTTCTTTTCCTTTGCTTCATTACAACTTAGTAACACAAGCATGGCAAAAATGGATAAAATGGGGGTTCTCATGGTCTAAAATTTAATGGTTATTTCTGTTATATTCTTATTAAGTTTTAATTTCTTTACTATGAGCTGATCAGCAGAATCATCATATTCAAATTCCTGAACTTTATCATTTACTTGAACTTCAGCCGGTCTGCTTTTAACATTGAATGTCTTGAAATTGTTTATCCTTTTCATGCGAGAAGAAAAATCATTTCCTACCTCTTTTTTAAAACTTATGACCAGCTCATCCTGATCCACCTGATCGCTGCTAAGGTGTAAGATCTCGTATTTTCCTTTCTGATAAGCATCGGGCGTTTTTCCATCATCATGGTAGATCATATCTTCACTATATCGATTTTCTGGATCAGAATAATAATTGAGATCAAAATTTTCAAGTGAATAATTATCAGTTGTCTGTACCAGTCTAGCTTTAGGTATGAACGCGTCTCCTCTTATATAATGGGGGATATCGTTCTTATGCTTATTTGCTGTTATGAGCCTGGACTGTCCACCTTTTATCATCTTATTGTTCAAAGGGTCGAACCAATTAGCCGTTTTGGGAAAATAAACGCTAACATGGGTTTGGTCCTTTTCCAGAATGGGCGCAACCAGCATATTCTTTCCCCACAGATAGTTGGTTGATAATTCGTATAACCGATGATTTTCTGGTTCTTCATAGAATAAAGGTCGCATTAGCGGTAATCCCGATCTACTGTTCTGAAAGGCCATGGTGTACAAGTAAGGAAGGAGTTCATATCTCTTATTGATAGATATCCTTGCTGCTTGCTGTACTTCCTTACTTCTAAAAACTGGTTCTGAGGCTAGTTCTTCCTGAGCATGTGGTCTGAAGATAGGTTGATAAACGCCATATTGTAGCCATCTCTTATACAATTCATCATCCTTCAGATTCCCTGCGAATCCGCCCAGATCAGAATGCATATAAGCTAATCCCTGTAATCCCATTTGTAGGCTGATCTCCGGCTGCGATGCAAGTCCGCCCCAGGTTCTGTTCACATCGCCGCTCCAAGGAATTATTCCATATCTTTGTGTCCCGGAATAGGCAGCGCGCATCAATATAAAAGGGCGCTTATCCGGTATCTCTCTTTTAAATCCTTCATAGACCATTTGCGTCCATCTATGTCCATAGATGTTATGGACTTCATCAGCACTCCCATTTACATGTTCTACCCATTCCGGATGGACTTCCGGTTCGCCCAGGTCGCCCCAAAATCCGTCTACACCTTTTTCTTCCAGACCTTTATAAATATCCCAAAACCAATCTCTGGCCTTTGGCTTGAATATATCTATCAGACCTGTGTTGCCAAAGTAAAAATTATATTTAGCTGGATTACCTAAAGAATCAGTAGCTAATATCTTTTCATCTACTGCTTCCTCCCATCTATCAGAAGTTTTGAGAACAAAAGGTTCAGTGATCAGCACGGTCTTGACTCCCTGATCTTTTAATTGACGCATCATCTTTTTCGGCTTGGGGAAAGAATCCCTGTAAAATTTCAAATTGCCCATCGTTCCTTTGATGGTCTTGCCAAACCAGAACAGGTCGAGGATGACCGCATCAACGGGAATATCTTTTTTCTTGAACTCATTGATGGTGTTCAAGACCTCATCCTGGGAATGGTAGCCGAACCTACTGGAAAAATTACCAAAAGCCCATCTTGGTGGCATAGATTGTTTACCAGTGAGTTCTGTATATTCTTCAATGTTCTTCTGCCAATCATCGGTAGCGATGATCTGATACCGTTTTGCACCGCCGATGGCATGATAAGTTAGTTTATTATTGAACTTTGAGTCCATATCAAGCGTTCCTTTCATAGGATTATCAAAATGGACCATGTATTTTTTTGAGGAAAGAACGATGGGCAACGTATAGTTCATCAGTTCAGAGCGTGTTTCATATGCGTAATGCGCTTTATTGTATAGCTTTAGCTTATGGCCACGTCTGTTCATGCTCAGTGCTCTTGCTCCACCGCCCATAAGCACTTCCGTCTCCGTTACGTTGAACTCAATTTTAAAACGACCATCATTTTTAGGCTGATAACCTTTCCCTTCACTGATGATAGGCACTGAACCTCTGAAATAAAGAATTTGAAAGGGTCTTTTCATCAGATGGATATCTATTCCTGGTGTATTGAACACTATCTTGTTCTGATGATTCTTTACCTTTATATCAACTTCGATCGGTTCTGCTATCACCGCGTGAGAATCATTAATGATCTCATGTCCTTTGGGGACAAATTGAGCTTCCAGCACGTTCTCATCGTAAAAGTATATATGGTATTCACCATCGTTCACTTTGATGGTAATATAGCCATCATCAATTTCAAAACCCTTAAGCGAACGATCCGGGTTCTGTGCCTTAGGTTCAAGAGCAATAAAAAGTAAAAGTAGGAAAAATAGGACCTTTTTCATTTGAAAATATTTATTTGGAAGTGAATTGTATCGCATCACCTATTCTTTTTCGCCAGTACTTTTCTTTGTGCGCATGACCTTCAAATTTGATGTTCCTAAAATTCGATGTATCAAATCCCTTGTTTTCGAACAATTCATTCACCGGTTGTTGATACGGTGGGTATAGTACATCCAGGGTTCTCGTACCAAAGTCGAAATAGAACTTATGCTCATTGAGTTTTGTAAGCTGATCTTCCAGATAGTCAAAAAACGCTTGTGGGAAAGGATTTTCCTCAAAAGAAAGTCCACCGGGCCAATGTGTTGACATACAGATCGCATTCCCAAAGGTCTCAGGATATTCTGTTACGGCATAGAATGAAATAAGTCCGCCCATACTTGCACCACCTATGGTAGTATTAGACTTTTTTATCTTAACATCAAAACTTTTCTCCACCAGTGGTTTCACCTCATCTATCAGGAATTTCAAATATTCGTCTCCATTAGGTTTTTGTTTAAAAAGACGATCACTATTATCCTGATGGTAGGAGATCAATTTGTTTTTCGATAAGCTATCTAGTCGATCAAAGGGCTTTTGCGGAAAATAATTAGCGTGTCTGTTCTCATCTACGTTCCAGGTCGCAACCACCAGAGTTTGCGGTATATCTGCTTTTTTTCTGAGCCGGCTAAGGTTTTCATCTATTCCCCATTCCTGACCGTTCCAGGTCTTGTTCTCATCAAATAGCATCTGCCCGTCATGCATCCATAGTATTCGATAAGCTTTATTCGTATCAAAGTCTTCCGGTTTCCAGACATCGATGTTCCTGGAAGAAACGTACTTAGAATCAAAATTATCGATCCGATAAAGATGACCGCTAGCTAGCTGTATAGAATCCAATGAAACAAAAGGTTGATGCATTGAAAGGTCTGATTTTCCAACTTTTTGGTCTTTATTACAAGCCGATATCATCAACACGAAGCTTAGTAGTAGTAACACGATAAATGCTGCATTTTTATTTTTCATCCGATAATTTAGTAGTTAATAGGGTGATCCCGGGTTTTATCGTTATCTTTTCTTTCCAGCTCATCATTTCTCCAGTAATAATGTTCCTTAATTGACTTCCCACTAGTTCTAATTCCTGATATCTCCTGGTTTCGATGGTCTTTGTTTCATCGTTCTTGTTCAAAAGCACTGCTACTATTTCATCCTCTTCATATCTAAAAAGGGAATAGGTGCCTTCAAATGGTGCAAAGTGAAGCGTTTTCCCATAATCTAGCGCATCTGAGGTCTTGCGATAGTTCAATAGGCTTTTCATGAAATTTTGAAATTCCACCTGCTTGTCTGCAAGACCTTCTTGCTTGAATGCATCTATCTCATCATCAGGCCAACCGCCTGGAAGATCAGATCTTATCAAGCCATGGTCACCTCTGTTCTCCGAGTTGTCCATAAGGATCTCCGTACCGTAATAAACTTGTGGTATCCTTGGTAAGGTCAATATCAGTCCCATAGCCATTTTAGTTTTCTGTACATCCTTCTCCAGCCAGGTGTGGATCCTGTCCATATCATGATTGTCCGCAAAGATCATGATGCTCTTCGGGTCGTAATAATGGAAATCGTTCGCCAGACCTTCATATATCCTTATCAATCCAGTATCCCAGCCTTCCTCTTGCATCAGTCCATCAACGATGTTTTGTTGCATGGGAAAATCCATCGTGGTAGGAAGATACGACCGATACCCTGAACGGTCTTCATCATGTTGCCAATACCCAACTAAAAGTGGATTATAGCTCCATTCTTCTCCTACGATATTAAAATTAGGATATTCGTTCATGATGGCCTTACACCATTCCGCCATGAACTGTTTATCAGGATAGGGGTAAGTGTCCTGACGGATTCCGCCTAATTGCAGGGTTTCTATCCACCAAATGGAGTTCTGGATAGTATACTTGGCCATCATCGGGTTTTCCTGGTTGAGGTCCGGCATAGAATCAACGAACCAACCTTCAGACATCTTCTGCTTATCATAGTTTGATGCATAAGGGTCTTGATTAGTCGTTCTTCTGTGGGAAGTTATCGGGATATCTTCTCCAGCTTCATAGGCTTTTTGTCCATTTATCCAATCATTATAAGGAAGATCGTCCATCCACCAGTGTTCACTTCCGCAATGATTGGCTATCATGTCCATGATCAATTTTATACCTCTTTTATTAGCTTCTCTGGCTAATTTCTTATAGGTCTCCAGATCGCCAAACCGGGGATCTACTTTATAGAAGTCAGTTATCGCGTAGCCATGATAAGATGCCGTAGGCATATCATTCTCCAGTAACGGACTAGACCATATAGCGGTAAAGCCCATTTCCCGTATATAGTCCAGGTGGTCGATTATCCCTTGAATATCGCCACCATGTCTGGCGTAGTCATCATTCCTGTCCAGGCTCGTCTCCTTCATGGTCTTCACGACATCATTTGATAGATCCCCGTTTGCAAACCTATCCGGAGTAATGAGATAAATGGCATCTTTACTACTGAAACCCTCAAATTTATCAGATGATACTTGCCTGGCCTTTAGCTCATAATCAAAGCTCAGGTCGTCTTTGTCCCGCAACTGAAGATCTATTTTAAACTTACCAGCTTCAGCTTCATCTGATATTTCCAGGTCGATGAATAAATAATTAGGACTATCCGCCTGATGAACTTGCTGAAGATAAACCCCTTTATTATCAATGCTTACTTTGGCATCCTTAATGCCATCCGCTTTCACCATCAGTTGTAAGGAAGTATCCTTAAAACCGATCCACCAGTTGGGCGGTGCTACTCTATCTATTTGAGCTTGAACTGGCGAGCTTACTAACATCATCAGGACCATCAGTAGGGCTATTTTTCTATACATTTTTAAATTCCTTTGTTTCATTGGGTTTTAAGACTACTTTCTGTCCATTTACCGATATTTTCAAGTCATTTTCTCCTTCTAAATGGATGGTCGTGTTCTCATGTCTGGTGATGATCTTTAAGATACTCCCTCTAAAGTTCACCTTATAGGAATAGGATTCCCATTGCTTTGGGATCTTAGGTGTAAAGTTAGGTTTACCCTTTTTGATACGGAACCCACCAAAACCTTCCACGATGCTCATCCAGGTTCCGGCCATACTGGTAATATGACAGCCTTCTTCCACTTCCTTATTATAATCGTCCAGGTCAAGACGGGAAGTTCTCAAGTACAGTTCGTAGGCTTTCTCTATCCTGTTGAGACGACAAGCCAAAATAGAATGCACACAAGGTGAGAGTGATGATTCATGAACGGTAAGAGGCTCATAAAAGTCATAGTGCCTTTCTATTTCCTCTAATGAGAAATTATCTTCAAAGAAATAAAATCCCTGCAAAGTATCCGCCTGTTTGATGTAAGGCGAACGAAGTATCCTGTCCCAGGACCAGTTTTGGTTCAGTGGTAAATTATTACGGTCCAGCTCAGCTACGGGAATTATTTCCTTATCCAGGAAGCCGTCCTGTTGTAAGTAGACCCCATGCTGGTCAGAATATGGGAGGTAGATATTATCTGCAACTTCTCTCATATCAGCGATATCAGAACTTGAAAGTCCTGTTTTTCTCATAAGCCTCTTATAATCATCTGCATATTGATTCTCTATCTTGTCCAGATGATCGATCATATATAATATGCACCATTTAGCGATATAGTTCGTGTAGAAATTATTGTGGACGTTGTTCTCATATTCATTGGGTCCGGTAACCCCTAACATTACATAGGCTTGTTTTGGTTTAGAATAGTTAACGCGCTGATACCAGAACTTGGCTATAGCTACTAGCACTTCCATTCCCATTTCCACCATATAGCTATAGTCATTTGAAAAACGAATATAGTTATGGATGGCGTAAGCAATGGCCCCGTTTCTGTGGATCTCCTCGAAAGTGATCTCCCATTCATTATGCGATTCTTCTCCGTTCATAGTCACCATGGGATAGAGCGCGGCTCCATCTTTGAAACCTAGCTTTTCAGCGTTTTCAATAGCTTTGTCCAGTTGATCGTATCTGTATTTTAGTAAGTTCCTGGCTACATCTTCATCTTTTGTTGCCATATAGAACGGTAGACAATAAGCCTCAGTATCCCAATAAGTACTTCCACCGTACTTCTCTCCTGTAAACCCTTTAGGTCCTATGTTAAGCCTATCATCTTCTCCAGTGTAGGTTTGATTGAGCTGGAATATGTTGAAACGGATGCCTTGCTGGGCTTTGATATCACCTTCTATGGAAATATCGCTCATGTGCCAAATCCTTTCCCAGGACTCCCTTTGTTCTTTCATCAATTGATTGAAACCTAATGCGCTAGCTTCTTTAAGAACGGATGAGGCAGCATCTTGAAGGTCGTTCTTGCTGTGATTGAGCGATGTGGTATAACCTCCGTACTTAACGATACTAAAGCTTTTTGCCTTAGCTACTTTTTGTTCAAAAGATAATAACGCTTTTGTATCTTCCTCTATAGCATCGGGCTGGAGGTCTATCTTCTTATCGTTCAAATAGGTATCGGCCTGCATAAAAGTACAAACATGGAATAAGGTCTTTAGCGTATGGGAATGCACAAAGCCTTTATTGTGCTTAGCTTCCACTCGGGTTATCTCCCAGAACTTATCATCCCAGTTAGAATCCTGGTTCGTGATCCCGGCATCTACATAAGGGATATATTCGATCAACGCTTCTTTATTGATCGGTGTTATTTCATAATGAATAGCTCCTAGTTCGTTCATCTTTAAACTTAAGAAGCGTTTTGCTTTTACTTTTATCTCAAGTCCATCCTTAAGTTCGGCAGTAAAGGTCCGCTGATGCCAACCTTCTTTCATGTTCAACTCCCTTTTATAATGTTCAACTTTCCTACATTTATTAAGGTCAAACACCTTTCCGTTGATCTTTACATGTATACCTATCCAATTAGGAGCGTTCAGTACCTTGGCAAAATATTCAGGATATCCGTTCTTCCACCATCCTACTCTGGTCTTATCCGGATAGTAGATCCCGCCTATATAGCTTCCCTGGAAAGTTTCACCGGAATAATCCTCTTCAAAATTAGCTCGCTGGCCCATAACTCCATTGCCTAGGCTGAACAAACTTTCCGAAGACCTTACGCGCTTAGGGTCGAATCCTTCTTCGATCAATGACCATTTATCTGCTTGAATATAATCTTGATTCATTTATTTAATTTTTTGATTTTGTAAATTGAAATCCTGCTTTGGTAAAAAAATCATTTCCTATCTCATTAAAATCGCTAAAACAGTGATGTGCATGATGAAGCGTTTCTGCATCACCGATACCTACACTCAGGAAACCACCTGCATTTGCTGCCGTAACACCAGCTATGGAGTCTTCAAACACAAGACATTCCTTAGGGTCAACGTTCAGGTTATTCGCTCCTGTTAAGAAAACTTCAGGGTCTGGCTTTGCTTTTGTGACCTTGATTCCGTCCACAATAGCATCGAACAGATCTAGTAATCCTACGTTGTTCAGAATTCTCTTCGTGTTCTTGCTGGCTGAACCTATCGCCATCCTTACTTTATTTACTTTAAGGAATTCTAGGGTTGGCATAACATCAGGGAGAATATCCTCAGGTTGCATTTGGTCCACATAAGATAAGTATTCCCTGTTCTTTTCCTCCATCAATTGTTCAAACTCATCATCAGGGATACTTTTATTCCCCCATTCCAATATTTTTTTGAGGGATTCCACTCTGCTTACCCCTTTTAACTGTTCATTGTCCTTTTCATTGAAATCGATCCCGAGTTTCCGTGCCAAGTTTCTCCAGGCATAAAAATGAAATGTAGCAGTATCGACGATCACCCCGTCAAGGTCGAATATGATGGCTTTTTTTTCTGTCATTAAAGTTGTTTTAAGTTGTTACCACATCATCAACATCTTTTACTCTTGTGACGAGCAGAGCGGCGATGATCATACTTACACCTGATGCGACCAATGAGAATATTGCTTGGTCACCATATATGTATTTCACCATTGGGCCTCCTATTATACCATTGAGAATTTGAGGTAGGACTATAAAAAAATTGAATATTCCCATATATACGCCCATTTTCTTGGGATTAATAGCTCCTGCCAGGATAGCGTAAGGCATTGAAAGTATGCTTGCCCAGGCAATCCCTATTCCTATCATAGGTAATATCAGCCAATACTTATCCGGCATAAAATAAATGGATATAAAGCTCAAACCACCGATCACCAGTGAAATCATGTGTGTTCTTTTTCTTCCCACCATTTTAGAAATATATCCTAATGATAAAGCTACGGGGATAGAGACCAGATTGTAGAGCCCAAAGAGCAATCCTACCCAATCACCAGCATCATTAAAGGCTTCACTTGAAGAATCGGTATGCGGTAATCCATAGAAATGTTGAGCTATTGCCGGCGTGGAAAACACCCACATACCAAAAAGCCCGAACCATGAAAAGAACTGGACCCAACTCAATTGTTTCATTGTTGCCGGCATTTTCACGAAATCTGTGAAAATATCAGTCAATTTTGCTTTTTCCTGTTCTTCTTCTTCCTCTATCTCATCGAACTTATTGGCCTTGGCCTTCTCTATCTTATTCACTTCCTCCGGAGAATACTCTCTTATCGTGAACACGGTCACAAGAATAGTAATGATCAGCACGGCCGCACCAAAAACAAAGGATAAGATCAGGTTCAATGGTACTGAGCCTTCATCAGCCCTGTTATCCACACCAAAATACTCAGCGAGGACGTAGGGCAACCATGAGCCAACTACTGCTCCAATACCTATTAAAACGGTTTGTGTAGTAAAGCCTACTGTTCTTTGCTCATCATTGAGGATGTCAGCAACAAATGCTCTAAAAGGTTCCATTGAGATGTTAAAAGAAGCGTCCATGATCATCAGCATTCCCGTACCAACCCATAAAGCGGGCAAGAAAGCTATGAAAAGATCAGCCTGAGGAAGTAATACCAGGCCGACTGAAGCTAATATAGCACCTACCAGAAAATAAGGCTTCCTTCTTCCAAATCTGGTCCAGGTATTGTCGCTATAATGACCTACTAATGGTTGAACGATCAACCCCATGATGGGAGCTATCAACCAGAACCATGACAATTGATGAACGTCAGCCCCGAAGTTTTGAAGGATACGACTTGCGTTAGCGTTTTGTAAGGCAAATCCCATTTGAATTCCTAAAAAACCGAAACTCAGATAGACGATCTCTAAGGCGGATAATCTACGTTTTTGCATATCGTTATTTTTAGATGAACGATAAGCCTGAATAACAAACTTATCTCATAGGGAAGTAAAAGTGTAAGTTTGTTATTTGTACAAATATATATTAATTTTCAAACAATCAAATATTTTTGAACCTTATCCGATAAAAGTTAATGAGATGCTGAAGAAGGTAGGGACGTTGCTATCGATTATCATTTCAACACAATTATAGGCATCCTTTGTTATACAGGTCATCAATGTAGTGGAAAGATCATTCTTTTGTGGTTTCTCTGTGAATGATCTTGGTATCGACCACATGCTCCTGCGTATCGAAGTCTTTTCCTTCACGCTGACCTTTTATCCTTCTGATGAGAAGCTCTGCAGCCTTTTCACCCATTTTTTCACCGTGTTGACTAACGGTGGTTAAGGATGGATAAGCATGTTTTGAAAGTACGCCATCAGTAAAACCGATGAACTTTATATCCCTTGGAATAGCGTATCCAAGGTCACGAGCTACTTTCATGGCAGTAACGCCATAAAGCTCATTTACCGCAAATATACCGTCCAGGTCTGGGTTATCACTAAAGTATTTATAGATAGATGCTTCCAATTTTTGTTCTACATTCTGGCCAGCTTCTGAATCATTTATCTTTAAGATAAACCTATCCTCTTGTTCCATGTCCATTTCTTCTAAATATTGCTGATAACCGGTCAATCTCTTTTTACCAACGTTCACAAAATCCTCTGTAGTGATAATGCCAACCTTCTCACACCCAGCATCGACCAGACATTTTACGGCGTTCTTGGATGCAGTTATATCATCTACAACTACTCTATCGCAATGAATACCATCAATGACACGGTCGAACATGACGATAGGAATCCCCTGATCGATGGTTTCTTCAAAGTGATGATAATCCCCGTATGACAGGGTTTGCTTAGCTACTGACAGGATAAAACCATCTATCGTTCCATTGGCCAACATGTCCAGATTGATGACTTCTTTCTTGAAAGATTCGTTAGAAAGTCCAATGATAACATTATAACCGTGTTCATTGGCAAATTTTTCTATACCAGCGATGACAGTAGTAAAAAAATGATGAACGATCTCCGGGATGATCACTCCTATATTGTTAGTTTGTTGACTCTTTAAGCTTAAAGCGATATTGTTCGGCTTATAGTTGTAGAGCTTTGCGAAAGCCTTGACCTTCTTCTTGGTGGAGTCGCTGATTTCTTTACTATCCTTAAGTGCTTTTGAAACAGTTGATACTGAAACATCTAGCTCTGTGGCGATCATTTTGAGTGAGGCTTTTGGCTTCATGGTAATATTGTATGATGAATTAATTGCCAAATTAATGATTAAAGTTGATATGAATATAGAATTGGAAAAGTTTTTAACACGCAAACGATTTCGAAACAGTTTGAATTGTGGATTCGATAAAGTTTACATATTTTTAACATCGGAAGTAAAAGTGTAAGTAATAAGTAACACAAATCAATTATCTATGCAAACATTCAAATTATTCTACCTGTGGCTCTTACTCCTTCCTGTGAGTTTATTTGCTCAGCAAGAAGTGACCGGAACAGTAACTGATGAATCGGATCTACCTATTCCGGGTGTGAACATCCTTGTTGAGAACACTGACAGAGGTACGGTCACGGATTTTGACGGAAACTACGCTATTGAGGTTAGCGAAGGTGAAACCCTAGTTTTTTCTTATTTAGGCTATAAAACGGAAAAGGTAGCTTATCAGGGGCAGGAAACATTAGACGTTAGTCTAAAGACGCAAAGCGAAAGCCTTGACGAAGTTGTTCTTGTAGGGTACGGAACATCCACTAAAAAGGAACTAACAGGGTCAGTTTCCTCCCTTCAGGAAAAAGATTTCACTAAAGGTAACATTGTAACACCGGAAAACCTCATACAGGGTCGAGCAGCTGGTGTTAACGTAACCACAGGCGGAGCACCAGGTTCAGGTTCCGCCATCCGTATTCGTGGTGGAGGCTCTATTTCAGCAAGTAATGATCCACTGATCGTAATTGATGGTTTACCACTTAACAACAACAACCTTGCTGAATCCAGATCGATATTATCAACGATCAATCCAAACGATATTAAATCATTTAACATTTTAAAAGATGCCGCTGCTACAGCAATTTATGGTAACAGAGCATCCGGCGGTGTCATCATCATCGAAACGAAAGATGGTGGAAAAGACTTTGAAGTCGATTTTAATTATCAAATGGGAATCTATGACCTTCCTAACAAGATCGATGTTTTCTCAGCTGATGAGTTCAGGTCGCTCATAAGCGAAAGAAGACCTGGAGATGTAGATATGTTAGGTGATGCGAACACAGATTGGCAAGAAGAGATCTACAGAGTGGCCACATCCACAGATCAAAACGCATCAGTAAGAGGAAATCTTTTTGATGTGTTACCTGCACGGTTATCATTAGGGCACAGAGATCAGGATGGAATTAGAAGAACCAGTAATTTTACAAGGTCTACAGCCTCTATATCTTTAAATCCAAGCTTCTTTGATGATAGATTGCGTATATCATTAAATGCTAATGCAGCCTTTGAGGACAATAGACAAGCAGATGGCGTTGAAGGCGCAGCCATACGCTTCGATCCTACCCAACCGGTAAGGGATTTGAACTCTCCTTTTGGAGGGTATTTTGAGTATTTCACCAGAGGTAATGATGGGCAAATAAACCCTGTATTGGGTACACGAAATCCAGTAGCAAGCTTAGTACAGCGACGAAATGAATCCAGTACAGATAGATTCTACGGTAACTTTAAGGTAGACTATCGCTTTAGTTTCCTGGAGTCCTTAAGAGCGGTTGTCAACTTGGGTCTTGATGATTCAAGTGGAGAACGATCGAACGTATTATCCCGTGAAAGCATAAATGGTATTCAATATTCTGATGGTAGCTTCAATGGTTCCGCTTTTAGACGCGACAGAAGCCAAAGAAACACATTGTTTGATGCTTATCTGGTCTATAATGAAGATGTGACGGACAAATTGAACATAAATGTAAGAGGTGGTTATTCCTATCAAAAGTTTGAAGCGGAAGGTTTTGATACAGGTGAATTAAGAGATGAAGACCAAGTAGACCAGTCCAATTCATTCGTTGACCCGGAATTGATCCTTTTAGCTTACTTTGGTAGGGCAGAATTCAAGTATGACCAGCGCTACATATTATCCGCATCCGTAAGAAGAGACGGATCATCAAGGTTTGGTGAAGGGCAAAAATGGGGTACTTTCCCGGCAGCTTCCTTTGCCTGGAATTTAAGTGAAGAAGAATTCCTTGATGAATCGGAACTTTTATCCAATCTAAAATTAAGAGCTGGTTATGGTGAAACAGGACAGCAAGATATAGGAAGCACGGCAGCTGATAAATTGATAGGAACCGGTTTTTACCAACAGTCGCAACCTGTGGGCCAGGTTATCATTGGTGGTCAACCTGTTAGAGCAGGATTCCCTCAGGCAAGGAATGATCAGGCTACCTGGGAAACTGCTAAAACCATCAACGTAGGTCTTGATTTCGGTTTCTTCAATGACCGATTAACTGGTACGATAGATGCATATAACAGAGATACTGAAGATCTCTTTGTCAATGCAGCTGTTCCAGACGGTTCGAACTTCACGAATCAGATATTTCAGAATTCCGGTACACTTAACACTAAGGGACTAGAACTATCTTTAAATGGACTTATAGCTGATAGTGAAGGAGATCGAGACCGTTTAAACTGGAACCTGAGCTATAATGTGACCTTCATCGATCAGGAGATAGAGTCTCTTGCGAATGGTCAGGACATTAGAACCGGTGGAATCGCTGGTGGAACGGGTAGTAACATTCAGTTACTTAGAGAAGGTTTCCCTCAAAATCAATTCTTTGTTTACAAACAGATCTATGACAATAACGGTAACCCTATCGAAGGAGCTTACGCTGATCTTAACGGCGATAATATCATAAATGATAGCGATCGATATTTATACAGAAAACCACAAGCCGATGTAACGATGGGACTTCAGTCAACCATGAACTATAAAGGCTTTGACCTAACGTTCAACATGCGTGCTAACATCGGTAATTTCGTATACAATAATGTTAATTCTTCAAGGGCACAATTCAGCTTTTTGAGAGATAACGCAGTATTAGGGAATATCCCTACACAAGTATTAGAAACGGGTTTTGAGAACAGAACCCCTGAATCCTTACTTTCTGATATTTACATTGAAGATGCGTCCTTCCTCAGAATGGACAATGTGCAATTAGGTTATACTTTTGAGGAATTTTTTGACCAAAGTGCATCCCTTAGACTCTATGGTGGTGTTCAGAATGTGTTCGTCATAACAGAGTATAGTGGCTTGGATCCGGAAATATTCGGAGGTATCGATAATACGATTTATCCTAGACCAAGAACAGTGCTCTTTGGAGCAAACGTGAGATTTTAAGAACAATTTAAAAGAATAAAAGGATAAATCATTTAATTTTATAATTATGATTCAAAAACAATTGAAAATGAAAACAGAAAAAAAGAAAACCTTATTAGGACTATTGCTTTTAGCAATTGCTCTTATGGTTTCTTGTGAAGATGAGCTCGATCAAGACCCACAAGATGATGATGCATTTACTGTTGAGGATTTTTATGAACAAGATAGTGCTTATATAAAAGCATTGGGTGGTGTGTATGCAAACCTTAACGTGCCAAGCCCAAGCGGTGCTTTTGCTTCTAATATTGAAGGTCTCGATGCGGGTACAAGTACCTACGGACGTTCATTGATGAACTTACAAACGTTCACGACGGATGAAGCCGTCTGGTCTTATGAAAATGACCCTGGTATTGGTGAAGTACAAAGATCTAGCTGGACGGCAGAGAATGTCATCCTTAGAGGTGCTTATGGTAGGATAATGGCCGGTGTAGCTTTCGCCAATGAATTCTTAAGACAGTCAACAGAGGATAAGCTTAATACACGCGGAGTGAGCGACAGTAAAAAACAAGAAGTTGCGGTAATGAGAGCTGAAGCGAGAGTACTCAGAGCACTTTCTTATTATCATATGATGGACCTGTTTGGTAAAGCACCTTTAGTTACAGAAGAAGACCCTGTTGGAAGTACGCAGAGTCCAGAAATGACACGTCAGGAAGTCTTCAATTTCGTGGAAGAAGAACTTCTGGCTTCCATACCTGAACTAGAAGAACCTATGATGAATGATTACGGAAGGGTTGATAAGGGTGTAGCCTGGATGATATTGGCAAAGGTCTATTTAAACGCTGAGGTGTACACAGGAACTCCTCGATGGGCTGATGCTCTAGAATATACAGAAAATGTCATAAACGCTGGTTATTCTTTAACGGACAACTACATTGACAATTTCAGAGCTGATAATGATGTTAATGGAGCACAAAACGAGATCATCTTCCCAATTCCGGCTGATGAGAACTTTGCCCAGGCCTTTGGCCCTACAACCGTCATGACGAATGGTGCAGTTGGAAGTATTGAACAAAACGGTGATGAAATAGGTGTACAACCAGCAGGTTGGGGTGGTGCGATACGACTGACACCTCAATTCGTAAGTTTATTTGATGGACAAGAGTTCAGTGGAGATGACAGGAACAGGATAATAGGTGCTAATAATCCTGAACGTACATTAGAAATAAATGACATCGTAGACCAAGATCAGGGTTATATCCTAGAAAAGTATACCGATGTTAGATCAGATGGTACCGTAGGAAATCAATTGACCTTCTCCAGTGTGGATTTCCCTATGTTCAGGTTGGCTGATGCTTATTTGATGTATGCAGAAGCACACCTTAGAAGTGGTAGCGGATCCCAAACGCAAGCTGTGGGTTATATCAATGCTCTACGTGAAAGGGCTAATGGAGATAGCTCTGAAAATATAAGTTCTTCTGAGCTAACATTAGATTTCATTATAGATGAACGTGCAAGAGAACTTTATTGGGAGTCCCATAGAAGACAAGATCTAATACGTTTTGGTTTATTTACAGGTTCTGAATATATATGGACATTGAAAGGGAATTCTATAACAGGTGTTCCTACTCCTGATTTTAGAAAATTATTCCCTATACCTAATGCTAGTTTAGCAGCAAATCAAAATTTAACACAAAATCCAGGATATTAAAATATATCAATATGAAATTCTTACAGTACAAAAATATAATAAGTATCATTTGCTTGATCTTGATAGCCTCCTTCACTTCTTGTGATGAAACGGCAGATGAATTAAAAGTAAGTGATTCTGAACCGGTAACGCTATCAGAATTAGAAATAACTGAAATAGAGCTTGACCAATCAAATCCCAATAATCCGGCTGCAACCTTTACATGGACGAAAGCTGATTATGGACAGCCTACGGTTGAAAATTATGCTTTAGAATTTTCCAGTGATGAAAATTTTGAAAATTTTGTTGTAGCTTCCGTTCAAACTCGAGAAACGAATGTGTCACTGAATATGTCAGAGATTAATTCAGCATCTGCTGACCTTGGATTACCACCTTCTGAGTGGAACACAATGTATGCAAGGATAACTTCATCTTTAGGGTCTGAAAGTGATCTTAAAGTTTCTTCAAACGCCATAAGTTTTGAGGTTTATCCCTACTTTAACTATCCATATACAGACTATTTTTTAGTTGGAAATGCGACAGCAGCAGGATGGAACAATAGCAACAATAACCCCGCATTGTTCAGGGATGCCTCTAATTCGGATATATACAGATATACAGGCTTCTTTCAAAAGAATGGTGGGATTAATGAAGGTAGGTTTAAGGTCATCGAGACAAAAGGATTTTGGCAACCTCAGTGGGGAACAACATACAATGAACCCAATGACCCTATAGAAACATCCGGAGGTATTGCAGGTAATCCGATAACACAAGATAGTGACCCTGGTCGATTTGGTGTTGAAAGTGAAGGTTATTACACTTTTACCATCGATTTTGGAGATGGTTCATATTCTATGGAACCTTACGATGCTTCGAACGCAACAGAATATACCAGTATAACACTTCAGGGCAGTGGGATTTCTACGGATACTCAAATGAACCAACTTTCATTAGACCCTCACATTTGGTTTTTGAACAACGTAAGTTTAATGACCGGTGGTGTTCAGTTTGAAACAAATACAGGTGCAACTTGGGGTGGTGATACAGCTTTCTCAGGTATGGCTTCTGAAAACGGACCTGCGATTGATATAGTGGTAGCTGATGATTACAACGTTTGGTTCAATGACCTTACAGGTGAATATATTTTTATACCACAAAACTTTTAAAAAATTAAATTATGAATACGATTTCTAAATTCTACAAGTTAAGCTTGATCTTTAGTTTGCTTTTGTTCTTCAACGCTTGTGAACAGGAAGACAACTTACGATTCACTCAACCCGAAGGTGTGTTTGAGCTTGATGTTCCGCCTTCTCCAAACATATTCTTGAACTTCAGTGTTCCTGACAACCCTGCTTTTACGGTTAATTGGACCGATGAAGTGACAGGAACTAACGAATATACAGTTGAAATGTCGACAACGCAGGATTTCTCTAGCCCGGTTGTATTAGGTACATCAACGGAAAACACATTTACGATAAGCGTAGCTGAATTCAATAATGCACTTTCTCAGGCTGATGTGGAAGCCTTTGCAAACGAAGCTATTTTCGTACGTGTAGTGGCGAATTCAACAGAAAGCAATATCATTAATTTCAATGTTGATAAATATCCTGAAAACGACCCTGTAATACAAAGTCCAGATAGCTCTTTTTCTGTTGTTCTTTCTGGAGATACAAGTGGGGATGACGCTATAACGGTATCATGGAACGACCCTGACTTCTCCGCTGATAATCCCACGGAAGTTAATTACAGCGTTGAAGCCTCATTATCCGGAACTGATTTCGAGAACGTTGAGTTAATGGGTATGACCACTGATAATTCCCTTAGCCTAACGCAATTTGAACTAAACGAAATTGCTTTAGACGCTGGTTTAGAAGCAAGTGTACAAGGTTCTTTGGATGTTAGGGTAAGTTCACTGGTTGAAACAACCAATGGCAATATAGAAAGAATATCTGATGCCATCACCATTGATGTTACTCCTTACAGCGGTCCTTTGACGAATTTGTTTATGGTAGGTGCGGCGACTGCGCCCGGATGGAATAATGATAATAATAATCCAGCTTTAGTAAGAGACCCCAATGATCCGAATGTATTTACTTATACCGGTAGATTCTTAAATGGTCAGTTCAAGGTATTGGAACAACGTGGTGGATGGCAACCACAATGGGGTGTCGGACCGAATGGAGACCTTGCTAGTAGCGAAGATCTCGGTCAAGATCCAGGTGTTTTCGAAATTGTTGATGGCGAAGGTTATTATACCATGAACATGAATCTCAGTAACAATACTTATTCTATTGTTCCTTTTGATGAAAGTTCTGCAGCAACTTATTCTACCATTGGTATTATTGGTAGTTCTACCCCAAATGGTTGGGGCTCTGATACTGATATGACTCAATCAACTTTCGATCCACACTTATGGTATATAAACGATATCAACTTAGTAGATGGTGAAGCTAAATTTAGAGCTGGTGATGCCTGGGATACTAACTGGGGTGCTGATACAGAACTTACAGGTTTTGGCACACAGGATGGGCCGAATATCCCTGTTGAAGCAGGTGGTTATGATATATGGTTCAATGACCTGGATGGTTCATATGTGTTCATTTTGAACGATGAATGATATTTGGATAAAAATGGTCTTTATAGGAAAATCAATAAAAAGGCTGCCAATTTTGACAGCCTTTTTTTAAAATTAAGAACGATGAAAAAAATAATTCTCCTTTTAATCCTCATTATTTCGTTTGGTGCCGCCAAGGGACAACTTACAGTTACTCCTAACACATTTGAGATTGATGAACAAATAACAATAACAATAGACATAAATAGCGATGAAACCGATTGTAATGGATTTGATAACCCTTCATCCGTTTATATGCACTCTGGTGCTGGTGATAACAGCAATGCTTTTGGCTTTGATGTTGTAGGCAACTGGGGTCAAGACGATGGCGTTGGCGAAATGGTATCCATTGGTGGTGGATTATATACCATAAGCATCACCCCTTCAAATTATTACAACCTAACACCACAAGAGGTCGACGATGTGACCCAGTTAGGTATGGTATTCAGAAATGAAGATGGCACTCAGGAATTCAAAGATGACGGATGTAGTGATTTCTTTGTTCCCGTTGGTAGCTTTCAACTCTTCCTAGATTCTTCTATTGAAGGACAGAGTATTGTAAGTCAGGGAACTAATCTTTCTATTTCTGCAACAACTTCACTTTCAGCAAATTTTGAACTATTTGCTAATGGTACTTTAGTAGACGATACACAAAGTGGAACCTCGTTCAGCACGAGTTACACGGTCAATGAAAATACTTATTTTGAACTTGTGGCTACTGAGACTAATGGTAATACATCACAAAGTAGAACTTTTAGTGCTCTAAATGCCCCAACTGTAAATGACGCACCACTTCCTTCCAATTTAGAAGATGGTATTAATTATATTGATGACAATACAGCTATCTTAGTGCTTTATGCTCCTGGAAAGGATTATGTATATGTCGCTGGTAGTTTTAATAACTACCAGCCATCTCAAAGCGATGCCATGAATCGGGACACCTCAGAAGATAGGTTTTGGTTACAAATTGACGGTTTAACGCCTGGTCAAAAGGAAACATATCAGTATTGGGTAGGAGATACTACACCTTTACCAGACTCACCAGAACTTGTTAAAGTAGCAGATCCTTATTCTCACTTGATACTTTCATCTTTTGATGATGAGTTCATACCAGATACTACGTATCCGAACCTTCCCGATTTTCCAGAAGGTGCAGAATTTGAAGTGACCGTTCTAGAAACCGGTCAAACTCCATACAACTGGCAAGTGACCGATTTTCAGAAACCTAAAAAAGAAGATCTCATCATCTACGAAGTTCTGGTCAGGGATTTTGATGAAGACAGAAACTATCAAGACCTTATAGATAAAATAGACTATTTTAAAAATCTTAATATCAATGCCATTCATCTTATGCCGGTCATGGAATTTGAAGGCAATGAAAGCTGGGGATACAATACGTCCTATCATATGGCATTGGATAAATTCTACGGAACAGAAGATAAATTGAAAGAATTTATTGACCTGTGCCATCAAAATGGTATTGCTGTGATATTAGACCTGGTCCTCAACCATGCCTTCGGCAGAAGTCCTATGGTAAGAATGTGGATGGAAGACCCGAACGGCGATGGATTTGGTGGTGTCTCATCTGAGAACCCTTATTTTAATGAAGAACCTAAGCACAGTTACAATGTAGGTTTAGATTATAATCATCAGGTTCCAGAAGTTCAGCAATATACTGAAAGAGTAATTGAACACTGGATCGAAGAGTTCAAAATAGACGGATTCCGATGGGACCTTACTAAAGGATTTACGCAAAATTGCTCTCCTAGTGATACGGGTTGTACCAATTCATACCAGCAAGACCGTGTAGACGTACTTCAAGATTATGCAGATTATTCCTGGTCGCTAGATGATTCGCACTATGTGATATTTGAGCATTTAGGACAGGATTTTGAAGAGCAGCAATGGGCTGATTACCGGATCAGTGAAGGCAAAGGTATCATGTTGTGGGGTAAGATGACAGATAGATACAATGAGCTGACCATGGGTCAGAATGGTGATAAAAACATTACGAGAATGGGCCACTCAAGCCGTGGCTTTCAAGAACCAAGGCTTTTAGGATATGCTGAAAGCCATGACGAGGAAAGATTAATGTATAAGAACATTCAATTTGGCAATACAAGTAATGCAAATCATAATGTCCAAAACATTGATGTTGCATTATCTAGAATGTCCGCGTTAGGTGCTGTTTCAGTTTTAGTGCCTGGTCCAAAAATGATCTGGCATTTTGGTGACCTCGGTATGGATAATTCAATCTTTACTTGTACAAATGGTAGTGTGAATCTACCAGGTGGAAATGATGGTGATTGTAAGTTAGACACAAAACCACAACCACAATGGAATGAGAATTGGCTATCCGATCCCGTCCGTGGTCAGATATATGAGGATTGGTCAAAGTTACATAAGCTAAAAACAGAAGAACCGGTTTTTGAAGGAGATTATGCGATAACCTCATCATCTGGAGATTTTACACCTAGGATCGATATATTCGATAACTCCATTCCATCAGATGAAGTAAAAAATGTTATTGTACTTTCAAATTTTGATGTGTTCCCGCAGACTGTAAACACTAACTTCCCGAGTGGTGTGACGAACACATGGTATGACCTGATGGACCCAACCGGAAACACAACTTATCCGAACTCACAGTCAACGATAACTCTTGATCCTGGCGAATTTCTTGTCTTAGGAAATAAAGAGACTGAAGTGTTGAGCATTGAGGATAACGAAATGAGCAATTTGGCTTTATATCCGAATCCATCAACAGATCATTTTTCATTGAACACAGAAGCCCAAAAAGTTGACATTTTCAATGCAAATGGTCAGAAAGTAAGGTCCTTCAGCGGAAGATTCAGTATGAACCATAGATTCCAGGTACGTGATCTGGCAAAAGGAATTTATTTTATCAAAGTGGTGAATAATGATCGAGTGGATACAATTAAATTGCTAAAAGAATAAGTTGAATTTGCCTAATGAGAAAAAAAGAACACAACCCTTCATCGGGTTGTGTTCTTTTTGTTCTTGATACTCACTGAAAGTCCGTCTCTGATAGGTAATAGAACTGTAGAAAAGCATTGATGCGCTAATAGATGTTTATTGTACTCATGGATCTTTTCACCTATTTTATCTCTGCCTTCATCAAAGGTGACCTTCCCTTTCCATAGCACATTATCACTTAGTAACATCGCGCCGCTTTCCATGATGGGATAGACCATTTCAAGATAATTCTTATAATTTTTCTTATCCGCATCTATAAAGACAAGATCAAAGGTTTCCGCTAGATCTGGTATAACATGCTTAGCATCACCAAAATGCTGAACGATAGAACCCTCAAGCTGGCATTTTTTAAAATATTTATCTTGTATGGTCCTAAGCTCTTCATCCTTTTCTATGGTGAATAGCTTACCACCTACAGCTAGTCCTTGCGCTAAACATATTGTAGAATATCCAGTGTAAGTACCTATTTCAAGAATGTTCCTTGGCTTTTTTAATTGACTGATGATGCTCAACAATTGACCTTGATAACTTCCGCTCAACATATTAGGTCGCAGCTCCTTTTGATAGGTTTCCTTTTCTAGTTCATCCAGAACAGTATCGACCGGAGTTGACATACGGTCCGCATATGCTTCTATCTTCTTATTGATCATTTCTATTTCCCAGTATCAGGTCAACTTTCTTTTGCTTGGTCTGCTCATCATCCCCATAAAGCCAATTAAGCACGTTTTGGCTCCAGATATCTTTCTTTTCATCAGGTGTAATAATATTTTCTTCTTCCGCCAGGTCCAATAATTTACCGGGATAAGAGGATTGTGGTTCGCTTTCCATTTCTCCTAATGGATAAGGATCATCCAGACCGGTCAAGATCTGATGGGTCTTTTGATGTTCCAATAATAGTTTAAAAGACTTAGTGTCATGTACTAAGGTATCGAAAAAGATGTTCTTATGGCCAACGGATCTCCGTGGATGCGTTTTCCCTTTAAAAAGATCAGGTCTTCCATCAAAGCCCTGGATCCGTCTACCTAAGTTTATCTGGGCGAGCTGACCTCCGTGAGCAAAACATACGCGCATATTAGGATATTTGTCCGGATAGCCGTTCAGCGTTAGAAAATGGTAAGCATCAGCACATTGCGCTAACATCCATATTAAATGGAAGCGCCAGGCCGTATTCTCTAATTTGATGAACTTCTCACCATCATAAGGATGTATCTCTAATGCGAGGTTGTATTTGTTCGCCAGATCAAATATCTTTTCATTTTCTTCATCGAAAATACAACGCCAGGTTCCTATGGAATCCATGTAATGGGTGGGCAGACAAAGTAAACGCATGTCCAGTTCTTCCACACAACGCTCTATCTCCCATATCGCACCTCTGACAAAGCCAGGATGGACCACAAAGCCACAGGTGAACTTAGAAGGATGTTCTTTTTGTATACGTGCATTGAAATCATTTTGGAATCGCAAGGCCTGCTTCATCTCCTCTACTCTTAGCCCGTTTCCATATAGCTGGGATAGATTAAGCACGACCGCATGATCGATGTTATATTTCTCCATCCAAGTCAACTTTTCATCCAAGAAGAAACTGGAATCGGTCACGGGTCGCTTCCAGTTCTTCTGGAGCATGAACTTGCGTTCTTCATCTACCCAGAAGATCTCCTTTTCCTTCATGAAGTCTGGTATCTCCTCTGGATAAGGTAAAAGGTGGGAATGCCCGTTGATACGTAGGTCTTTTGTCGATCTCATAAGACAAATTTAGCAATTCATTTTTGATAAGGACGCATTGAGCCTGATGATTGATGCAGATGAACGCTTCTGCTGATCTTTATCCAGATAAAAATCTATCTTCCCCAGGTCTATTCCAGCCCAACCTACCTGATTGATAATCACATCCTTGCCTTCTGCGTTCTTTTCCATGACCGGTCTATCAAGGAAAGTATGCGTATGACCTCCTATTATCAGGTCAATATCATGCGTAAGTCCGGCCAGTTTCCTATCTGAAATCTTATCGGATGAATACTCAAAACCTAAATGGGAGAGACAAATAATAAAATCACATTTTTTTTGCTGTTTTAATTGTTGCACTTGCTCTCTAGCGACCGCTACTGGGTCCATATACCTTGTATCTTGATATAATTTCTTGCTTACCAATCCTTCCAGTTCTATCCCTAAACCAAAAACACCTATCTTGATACCGTTCAAATGGTAGATATTATGGGGGATCACCTTTCCTGATAAAGAAGTTTGTGATAGGTCATAGTTGGCATTGATCATATCAAAATCAGCATGTTGCAATTGTTGGGTGATATTATCCACGCCTTCATCGAACTCATGGTTTCCTATGGTGGAAGCTTGATAGCCCAATTTGCTCATCAACTTAAACTCCAGTTCGCCACCATAAAAATTGAAGTAAGGCGTTCCCTGAAATGAATCTCCTGCATCTAACAATAATGTGTTTGGGTCGTTCTTTCTGATGGCATCTATCACGCTAGCCCTTCTGGCAACACCGCCCATATCAGGGTACTTCTTATGATTAGAAGGAAAAGGTTCAATATGGCTATGTACATCGTTCGTATGAAGTATACTTATCTTTCTCATACCATCTGCCAGAAGAATATCATCTGTTATGAGCGAATTCATCAAGGGTAGGGTCGCGGTTAACGTACCGGCTTTTTTTAAGAAGTTTCTTCTTTTCATCATTGTTCTCTTTGGATGAAGCGTTCATCATGGACGACCATCAAGGTATCTTGTTTTTTAAAATAGTCGATGAACAGGTTCCTTAATTTGTAATCCAGGTCATAATTAGCTTTAGCATCATCAAAGAAGTCCATATCATCACCGCCATTGAACAGGTAATCCGATGTAGCTATATAGTAGTTCTGCTTATTACCTAACTTTTGTCCATTGATCATAGCCGAAGCTAATTCTTCATTTTCGTTCAGAACGAGCTGCATACCAGCTATGGGATGCGCTTTCCGGGCTTTTACCAAATAATCTACCATCTTGTGTACAGCATTAGGGCCAAGTTTAGCCACGACTACCTTATTTTCAAAAGGCATGATATCATAAGCGGTCCTAACCGTTACATCTCCTTTGTTGATACCAGCACGAATGCCTCCATAGTTGAGCAGCACGGCATCAACCTCTACTTGTTCTCTTTTCCTGAGAACAGAATCGCTCATCTCAAGCAAAGCATCCGCCATTAGATTTCCGATAGGAGTGTTAAGCGGATGGTCCGTTTTGTACATCGAACCTGGAGAATAGCTAAGCTTTCTGTTCATCTCGCTATCTATCTTATTTTGATAAGGCCTTATGAAGGAGTCGATTCCCTGAGATGCAGAAATGCTATCGGATATCCTTATTATCCGATAGTCCATATCATCATGGCCTTGCTTAGCTCTTTTACAACTGATAAAAAAAGCTATGATCATCAAAATAGAAAAAATAGAACGCATGCAATAGAATTTATTCAAATGTAATGGGTTTTGATCATATTTATTTTAAACGATCGTAAATTTTCAATACACAAAATAAGGACTTTTATATATTCAATTCACAAGAATGTTTAATTTTGTTGAGTTATGAAATTCATCAAGCAATTTTTTATAAAAAGAGCTATAAAAGCAAGTGACTCAACAAAGGTAAGAGCCTTAAACCCTAAGTATAAATGGAAGATATTGTATGATGCTTCTACAGACTCATATGTGAATGACCTTAGTGATGAGCTACAAAAAACCTTTAATTGTGATAGGGAAGATATTGTAGAACTCGGTGTGAGTGAAAATGTAGGGAATACTACCTTTATAAGCTATGATAGCTTTAGTTGGTTGGGCGACCTGAATGATGATGCTGTTAACGAAGCATTATTAGCACCATGTGAACATCTGATCATCTTCACGGAAAACGCGGGTACATTGATAAGATATTTAGATGTTAAGTTACAAAGTAATATTCAAATAGGCTTGCCTGACGAGAATCTGGATCACAACCTGACCATAAATATTAGTGCAGAAAAAACCTCTATATTCGTTAGGGAACTAAAACATTATTTAGCTAAGATAAAAATTGAAAATGAAGCAATTTAAAGGCACTGGAGTAGCTTTGATCACTCCTTTCGATAACAATAACAAATTGGATACCAATGCATTATCAAAATTCGTGGAACATCAGATATCAAATGGTGTGGATTACCTCGTGGTTCTGGGGACAACGGCTGAAAGTGTAACACTTTCTACAGAAGAGAAAGCCGTAGTGATGAAAACGGTCGTGGATGCTAATAAGAACAGAAAACCATTGGTCTTAGGCATGACCTCAAATAACACAGCTGATCTCTTACAGCAAGTCAGAAGTACGGACCTAAAAGATTTTGATGCCATCCTTTCTGCTTGCCCTTATTATAATAAACCATCACAAAAAGGTATTTTCCAACACTTTGATCAGCTGGCAAAAAATACAGAACTTCCCATCATCCTTTATAATGTGCCGGGAAGGACAGCAAAGAACATAGAGCCATTGACTGTGAAAAGATTAGCAGAGCAACACAAGCATATCATTGGTATAAAAGAAGCTGCTGGAGATCTGGAACAAGCGGTAGAGCTTATCGAAATGAACGATGATGATTTCCTGGTGATCTCAGGAGAGGATGGAATCACCTTACCTATGGTACTAATGGGTGGCGCTGGCGTGATTTCCGTCATCGCGCAAGCTTTCCCAAATGAATATGTTCAAATGGTCAATTCTGGTCTACAAGGAGATGCAATAACGGCTAGAGGATACCATTTCACTCTAAAAGAAGCTTTTGAGCTGGGCTTTTGCGAGGGGAATCCCACAGGCATCAAAACATTCCTCAGCCAGCAAGGTCATTGTCAGAACAACTTGCGTCTTCCATTGGTCAAAGCATCTGATGAACTGGAAAAACGTATCGAAGATTACCTAAAAAGATGATCTTCATTAATGGACGAAAGTAAAGTGAGGAAGTTCCTATGATTTTACCATGATGAATTTGCTGTTCTCTTATCATTTTAAAAATAGGCTGTTGATCTTAACTTATTGTAATTACGACCAATAAATACTGCTAGTTATCAGTTTTTTACGTTTTACTCCATTTATTGTCTGTAATATGTGATATCTTATTGGAACAAAACCAGACCTTAATACACTAAAAAACTTTCTTTTTCGTTGCTAATTAAGTACTTTTGCAAACTTATGGAATTTAAAAGATACTTTATCGTCTTCCTGGCAGCTGTGCTATTGATCAGTTGTAGTGAATATCAAAAGGCCTTGAAAAGCACGGAGATAGAACCCAAGTACAAAGTTGGCAGCGAGCTCTATGAAAAGGGAGTGGAGACGAAAAAGAATAAATATTTTAAGAGGTCGATCCGCTTGTTTGAACAGATACTCCCACAATATCAAGGTAAACCTCAAGGTCAGCTTATCGCATTTAAAATAGCAAATGCCTATTATAAATTAGGGGATCATATCGTTGCCAGTTATAAGTTCAAGCGTTTCGTCAATTCCTATCCTGCTTCAACTAAGGTTGAGGAAGCTTTTTTTAAATCCGCAAAAAGCCTTTATGAACTATCACCCAGATATAGTTTAGATCAGCAAGAGACACGTGATGCGGTAAATAGATTACAATCCTATATCAACAAATATCAGGATGGTAAGTACTTTGACAGGGCGAACCAACTTCTGGCTGAACTTCAGGATAAGTTAGAAAAGAAAAGGTACGAAATAGCTAAACAATATCATCACAGGGAAAGATATAAGGCTGCAATAGAATCATTTGATAATTTCCTCATAGAATTCCCAGGAGCCAAATTAAAGGATAAAGCTCTTTTCTATAAATTTGAATCTGCTTACATACTAGCGATAAATAGTGTTCCCAGAAAGGTCAAACCTAGACTAAAGGATGCAGAGCGTATCTACGAAAGATATAGAGAAGAAATTGATGACCCTCAATTCCTGGAAACGGCAAAAAACTATAAGAAAGACATAGATAACCGATTAAATCTGGATAAAATCTTAAAAAAAGAAAGTTCATGAAAGCTAACTTAAAAGAAACCAATGCAGAGATCTCTACGGTGACTTATGACCGAAATAAGATCGATGAGCCTACGAATAACATTTACGAAGCAATTTCTATCCTTGCCCAGCGCTCAAGTCAGATCAACTCTGAGGTTAAAAAAGAATTGATGGATAAGATCGATGAATTTTCCACCTACAATGAGAATTTGGATGAAATATTTGAGAACAAAGAACAAATAGAAGTATCCAAATACTATGAGCGTTTACCTAAACCTCATGCCATCGCCGTAGAAGAATGGATGAACGGTAAGATATACCACAGAAAGACCGATCAGGACGATACCGATGTTTAGTTCATGTCCGTTCTCTACAACAAAAACGTACTCTTAGGAGTAACAGGTGGAATTGCGGCCTATAAGATTTCCTTCCTTACTCGGCTATTGATCAGGCAAGGTGCTCACGTAAAGGTCATCATGACACCTCAAGCTAAAGCGTTCGTTGCTCCGCTTACACTTTCCACCTTATCAAAGCATCCGGTTCATTCAACTTTTACGGATGATGAAGATAACTGGATCAACCATGTGAACATCGCGAAATGGGCAGACTTGTTTATCATCGCTCCGCTTACGGCTACAACACTTTCGAAATTAAGCTATGGTCAATCTGACAATCTCCTTATTGCTACTTATTTATCTTGCAGCTGTCCTGTAATGACCGCTCCTGCAATGGACCTGGATATGTATCAACACCCTACTACCAGGGAAAATCTGGACAAACTAAAGCGACATGGAGTTCATATCATCCCTTCAGAAACCGGCGAATTAGCTAGCGGTCTTGAAGGTGAGGGGAGAATGGCCGAACCAGAAACCATCCTGAAACACGCTGAAGATAGATTTGAGCAAACGCATATATTAAAAGGGCATAAAGTGCTCATCACGGCTGGACCAACGTACGAACCTATCGACCCAGTTAGGTATATCGGTAATCATTCATCGGGAAAAATGGGATATGCGCTCGCTGATATAGCCTTACAACTCGGTGCTCTGGTTACATTGATCAGTGGTCCTACCCATCTAGAACTTCATCATAATAACCTTGACCGCATCAATGTGAGAACTGCAGATGAGATGAACCAACAGGCTCTTGAACATTTCGAGGAGTCCGATATTTGCATCGCAGCTGCCGCTGTCGCTGATTTTCAACCAACTGAATTTTCAAGTAAGAAGATAAAGAAAAAGGATGATCAAATGGGTATCCAACTTAAGCCTACTCCTGATATTCTCTATAATTTAGGAAAAATAAAAAAAGAACAATTGTTAGTAGGATTTGCGCTGGAAACAAATGATGGCATCAAGAACGCAAGGTCAAAACTGAAAAAGAAGAACCTGGACGCGATCATACTAAATTCTTTAGCAGACAGCGGTGCGGGATTTGGTCATGATACTAATAAAATAAGTATCATTGATAAAACAAATGAAACGCATTTCCCGTTAAAGAAAAAGAAAGAGGTTGCGAATGATATTTTTGAACATTTGATAGATAAATATGAATTGGCATAAGAGATCCGGTTTATTAATAATTGTATTTATATGCACAACGCCTCTTTTGGCACAAGAGTTCAATGCTACGGTAACTGTGGATTCAAGACAGACCGGAAGACCTAACCTTCAGATATTCTCTACCCTGAAGAAATCCGTGCAAGAGTTCATCAATAAGTCCGAGTGGACTGATAAGGAATTTGAAGAGCACGAAAAGATAGATTGTAGTTTCTTCATTATCGTAAGATCTTATGAATCGAAAGAGTTCTCAGCATCCTTACAGGTACAGGCATCAAGACCTGTGTTCAATTCTACGTACACCTCAACGCTAATTAATGTGAACGATAAAGATTTTAGTTTTGAATACACAGAGTTCGAGCCTTTGAACTACAACCCTAATAGCTTTGATTCTAATCTGGTATCTGCAATAAGTTTTTATTTGTACACCATTTTAGGACTGGATGCGGACAGCTTCGAAAAGCTGGGCGGCACCTCTTATTACGAGGAAGCTAATAAGATAGTTTCTGCTGCCAGGTCTTCAGGCAGATCAGGATGGGAAAATAGAGGGAACGCTTTCTCACGAGGAAAGATCAATCAAGAATTATTATCCAGGAACTTTGATGGACTAAGAGAGGCATTTTATGAATATCATCGGCTGGGACTTGATACTATGAGCGATGATAAAAAAAAGGCGAAAGAACTGATAATTAATGCCATAAAAGACATCCGGGAAGTGGATTCGCAAAGACCCAATTCAGGATTGATTCGTTTGTTCTTCGACGCAAAGGCTCAGGAAATATTGAATGTGTTAAACGGCGGTCCAAAGATGGACATTGCCGATGTAAAAGGCATGCTCTATAAAATGGCCCCGGTTCATAGTAGGAAATGGGAGCGAATCAGATATTAAGACTGATTTTATTGGATTAATTCGTAATTTAGCTTCAAAATTTAATCAATGCTCAAAAGTTTGTCCATCCAGAATTTTGCGCTAATAAAGGATGTGGCCATAGAATTTCAGAATGGCCTAAGCATGATAACGGGAGAAACCGGTGCCGGTAAGTCTATTCTTCTGGGAGCATTGTCCCTTATCATGGGAAAAAGAGCTGACCTTAATGTGATCAGGGATAAACAATCAAAATGTACGGTGGAAGCTTATCTCTTATTGGATAAGGATAGATTTAGGGATTTCTTTGAGCGAATGGACCTTGACCTGGAAGAAGATACCATCATTCGTAGAGAAATACTACCTTCAGGAAAATCAAGGGCTTTTGTCAATGATACGCCGGTCAGGTTATCTATGCTAAACCAGCTGACAGAGAACTTAATAGACATCCATAGCCAGCATCAAACTTTAGACCTCAATGATGAAGATTATCAGTATGACCTGATAGATACGATCGCCGATGCAAATAATATATTACAAGAATACCGGTCAAGATATAAAGAACTGGGGCAATTGAAAAAAAAGATCAGGTCCCTGGAAAAATCTAAGCAAGAAGCGCAAAAGAACCTGGATTATAACGACTTCCTGTTAAAAGAGCTGAAAGAGATAGCACTGGAAAATATCGATCTGGAACAATTAGAAAATCAACAAGTTCAATTGAGCAACGTCAACCTGATCAAAGAAGAGTTAGCTAAAGTGCATCAAATATTGGAAAATGAAGAGTTCGGTGTACTGGAACAACTCAATGAATCCTATAGATCATTGAACAAGGTAACCGAATTCAGCAAGGAGATGACAGAATTCGCTGAACGGCTAAACTCAAGCATAATAGAACTTCAAGACCTTGATCAGTCCATCCAACTTCAAGCTGATCAACTTGAAGACAACCCGATGGAGCTGGAAAAAATAGATCAAAAATTACAAGTGGTCTATCGGCTTATGGATAAACATCAGGCTGAAGATATTTCGGAGTTGGTCCAGATCAGGAACGAACTGGAAGAAAAGGTCTTTTCAGATGCTAATATCGACCAAGAGATAAAAAAACTAAAGGAAAAAATCCAGATTAAAGAAGAAAAATGTTTTAAAATAGCGGACAAGCTTTTGGAAAAAAGAACGTCAGCGGCTAGTAAGATCAAAGAGCACGTTGAAAATAAGTTAGCCTTACTTGGCATGAAAGAAGCGATATTCCAAATAGAGCTAGCTAAAGTCAATGAACTGGGAAAATATGGCAGGGATAAAATGAGCTGGAAGTTCTCTGCTAACAAAGGAGCGGAAATAAGGCCGATATCAAAAGTAGCATCCGGTGGAGAGCTGTCCAGGATCAGCCTAAGCCTTAAGAACCTAATGGCCAGAAACAGTGATCTGCCCACCTTGATCTTCGATGAGATAGACACCGGTGTATCCGGTGAGATCGCTAATAAAATGGGGATGATCATGCAAGAAATGGGTGAGAACATGCAATTGATATGCATTACGCATCTTCCACAGATAGCTGCAAAAGGGAAGTTCCATTACAAGGTCTTCAAATACACAAAGGATGAAGCCACCTATTCTGATATCAAAGAACTCGATGATGAAGGAAGAATGAACGAAATAACCAACATGCTAGGTGGCGATAAGGAATCAAAGGCCGCAAGATCACATGCAAGAACATTGTTCAATAATTAAACAAACAATATAGATATGTCATACAACTTGTTAAAAGGAAAAAAAGGGATCATCTTCGGCGCATTGGATGAAAAGTCGATCGCGTGGAAAACTGCGGAACGCGTTCACGAAGAAGGTGGCGAGTTCGTTTTAAGCAATGCGCCCATCGCACTTAGAATGGGTTCGATAAAGGAACTGGCCAAAAATACCAATGCAGAAATCATTCCAGCCGATGCCACTAAGATGGAAGATATCAATAAACTAGTAGATCAGTCCACCGAAAAATTAGGCGGTAAATTGGATTTTGTGCTTCATTCTATCGGAATGTCGGTAAATGTAAGAAAAGGGAAACATTACACAGATCAAAATCACGACTGGACACAAAAGGGTTTTGATGTTTCGGCATTATCGTTTCATAAGGTGATGCAAAGCTTATATCAGAAAGAGGCCATGAACGAATGGGGAAGTATTGTAGCCTTAAGTTACATGGCTGCACAACGTGTCTTTCCAGACTATAACGATATGGCAGATAATAAAGCTTATTTGGAATCAGTAGGTAGGAGCTTTGGGTACTTTTTTGGCGAAAAGTTCAAGGTCCGTGTAAACACCATTTCCCAATCTCCTACTCCAACTACTGCCGGACAAGGTGTCAAAGGATTTAACGAGTTCATCGATTATGCGGATAAGATGTCACCGCTAGGCAATGCCACAGCTGGAGAATGCGCAGATTATACCGTTTCTCTCTTTTCAGACCTGACTAAAAAAGTTACATTACAAAATCTCTTTCATGATGGAGGTTTCTCTAATGTAGGCGTCAGTAATGCTTTGATGGAATTTTTAAAAGAAAAGAAGTTATGAAAGCTTAAAATTTTAACAATTTAGACAATCCTTAATCAAAAAGATTACATAATTTTATTGTCTTAAAAATTTAACCATTATGAGAAAAGTATATTTATTGTTTTTCCTACTATGTGTAGCAGGATGGCATATGAATGCACAATACTGTACACCAACCCCGCTAAACTGTTCTGCGGGTGATGAAATTGATGATTTTACAATTCCTTCGGCAAGCTTTAGTCATTTAGGGACTGGCTGTTCAGCCAATACTTATGGCGATTTCACCGGTGATGCAACACTAGAGATCGATCTATCACAAACGGTGATCTATGATTTTGAGATAACACACAATTTTGACAGTCAGTACGTAAAGATATGGATTGATTTTGATCAAAGTCAAACCTTTGAAGATTCAGAGGTTGTTTTTGTGAGCTCTGCTGGTGGCAATCCTACAAATGGTAGTTTTAGCGTCCCGCTAAGTGCATCACAGGTTACAACAAGGATGAGGGTTATGGATGTCTATTTCCAGGAACCTTCAGACTCATGTGCCCCATCAGGTAGCTTTGGGGAAACCCACGATTATACGGTGAACATATTACCGCCACCTCCATGCCCTATGCCTACGAACTTAGCACTGGATGAAGTACAAGGACAATCAGCTGACTTTATCTGGGATGATGTTACAGAAGCAACGAACGGTTATTCATGGGAGGTCTTTAATCAGGGCGATGATCCGGAAACGGCATCGCCGGTCACATCAGGTACATTTGCCGCTGGTACTAATTCAGGTACGGTTTCAGGCCTTACTGAACTTACAGACTATGATTTTTATTTAACCGCTGATTGCGGTTCCGATGGTACTTCTTTCACGAATGGCCCATTTGCATTTTCAACTACACCTATATGCCCTAAACCAACAAACCTTGCCGTTGACGATGTGAGCACAACAGATGTTGACATTTCGTGGACAGAAGGTGTAAATACAAACGTTGGTACAAATTGGGAACTTTACGCAGAAGGTGATAATCCAGACAACGTAACAGCGTTGCAAAATGGTTCTGTAAATACTGGAACATCCACACTGAATATTGATGGTTTGACTGACAACACGAGCTATGATGTCTATCTTCAGGCAGATTGCGGTTCACAAGACGGACTTAGTTCACTAACGGACCCTCTAAACTTTACTACTCCATGCACTACCTTTACAGCACCTTACACAAATGGTTTTGAAAACTTTAGTGTAGGTGATCTGGGTTCTGATGAAGACTGCTGGTCAGAAAACTCTCAAGCAGCTTTTGTTTGGGAAGCCTCTGATGATGATACCGTATCAACAGGTACAGGACCTAATCAGGCATTTGAAGGTAATAACTTTGTGTTCACAGAAGCTTCGACTGGTAGTCAGGGTGACGAAGCTGTTTTAATAAGTCCTTTCATTGATCTATCAAACCTTTCAAGTCCTGTGATAAATTTTTATTTACATATGCATGGTGGCAATATGGGTACTTTACATATCGACGTAGATGATGGTTCCGGTTTTGTAGATGATGTTTTTACAATATCAGGACAACAACAAGCTAATCAAGATGATCCATGGTTAGAACAATTTGTGGACCTTGGCGCATTCGCTGGAGAAACAGTACAAATTAGAGTACGTGGTGAACGAGGTGGTGGTTTTGAAAGTGATATCGCTATTGATGATTTTAGCGTTGTTGAAGCTCCTAGCTGTTTAAAACCCAATGGCGTTACGCTCATTAATGAATTTGCTGAATCCGCAGAATTCTCCTGGGACCCGATAGCGGATGCTTCGGCTGGTTATTTATGGGAAGTTTACGTTGCTGGTAATGACCCAGAAACAAATACGCCAGTATCTACAGGAAATGTACCTGCCGGAACTACACAAACAGTTGCAGATGGACTTACACCAGAGACGGATTATGATTTCTATGTAATTTCTGATTGTGGTGGTAATGGTTTGAGTGAATTATCTTCAGGTGTTGCTTTTACTACCACGGAATTATGCCCGTTCCCTGGCAATTTTGAAGCAACGAACTTACAAACTACAAGTGCTGAGCTGAGCTGGACGACAATTCCTAATGATGGCAATGGTTATAACTGGTCCGTGTTCAATCAGGGAGACGACCCGATAAACGACACACCTGTGGCTTCTGGTAATGCTCCTTCAGGAAGTTCATCCGTCAACGTCACAGGCTTAACATCAAACACGGATTACGATGCTTATATTGAAACGGATTGTGGATCGGATGGTGTAAGTGATCTATCAGCACCACTTCCGTTTACTACACCTTGTCAGGCCTTCGTCGCACCAGTGACAGAAAACTTCGATGGTTCTTCATGGGTTGCCGGTTCAGGCTTTGGAAATGGCGGAGACGCTATAGATAATTGTTGGGATAGAACACCAGGCAACGGATCAGATTATTTTTGGGGAACTCGATCTGGTGATACAGGTTCAGGAGGAACAGGACCATCCAATGACTTTTCAGGAAATGGAAATTATGTATTTACTGAAGGTTCAAATGGTGACCAGGGTGATGAAGCCCTATTAGAGACTCCGTTGATTGATGCAAGCGCTTTAACTACACCTCAGGTAAGATTTTATTATCATATGTTCGGGCCTAATATGGGAACTCTCCACGTTGATGTGAACAATGGAAGTGGCTATAATAACGATGTCTTCTCTATAAGTGGTGAACAACAAGCATCAGGTGATGAAGATTGGGTTCTCGTTACCGTAGATCTACCTAATTCTAATGTTTCCAATTTAAGGATAAGATTTAGAGGTGAAAGAGGTGGTGGATTTGAAAGTGATATGGCTATTGATCAATTTAGTTTGGTTGAAGCACCTACGTGTCCTGAACCTGGTAATCTAGCGGTAAGTAATATTACAACCACAACGGCAGACTTTTCATGGGATGATGAAACTGATGCTACTGATGGCTATAATTGGTTTGTCTTTGAAACAGGTGATGACCCTAACAATGATACACCTGTTGCAAACGGCTCAGTACCAGCTGGAACAACGTCTGTGAACGTTACAGGTTTACCTAGTTCTTCTGCATTACAATTCTATGTTCAATCCAATTGTGGGAATGGTGACCTAAGCTTATTAACGCCGGCACTCAGTTTTGAAACATTATGTGATATTTTCCAGACACCATACTTTGAAGATTTTGGTGATTTCTCTACCTCCGGCGATTTTGTGGAGGATGGCTGCTGGGAGCAAACTTCAACTGGCGCTTTCGCTTGGGAAGTTGAAACCGGTGAAACTGCATCAATTGGGACTGGACCAGGTGGCGCTCAATTTGGAGACAATTATATTTTTACCGAAGCATCTTCTGGTTCACAAGGAGATGAAGCGATTGTTCTAACCCCTGAAATAGATTTATCTAACTTGACAGAACCTTCTCTATCATTCTGGTATCACATGTTTGATGATGGTACTGGTAATATGGGAACCTTACATATTGATGTTGATGATGGCAATAACTTAGATCTATCTGTATTTTCTATATCTGGTCAGCAACAAAGTGCTCTGACAGACCCTTTTGCTCAGGAATTCGTAGATCTATCAGCTTATGCAGGACAAACGATACAGGTAAGATTTAGAGTAGAAAGAGGAAGTGGTTTTGAAAGCGATGTAGCCATTGATGGTGTTCGTTTTGATGAATCTCCAAGTTGCTTTGCCCCTTCAGGCCTTTCTGTTGATAATATAAATATAGATTCAGTGGATCTTTCATGGGACAGTGAACCTGGCGCTACGAATGGATATGTTTTAGAGGTCTATGATCA
>CAJXLO010000006.1 GCA_913056525.1 uncultured Psychroflexus sp. | reverse complement strand
TTTTTGCATCTTCCATCACCGGCCAATCGCTCTTGCTTCCCATGATGATACCTACTTTAGCTTTTGTCATGACTGATCACTCGTATTTTTGATTTGACTTCTTTTGCTTTTTCCCGGGCTTTGTTCACATCGGTGTCAATGATATTAACATGTCCCATTTTACGAAAGGGTCGCGTTTGTTTTTTTCCATAAATATGTGGTGTCACACCCGGCATTTGAAGCAACTGGTCCATATTTTGATAAACGGGTAAGCCACGATGATTCTCAGCGCCTACAAGGTTAACCATAACGGCAGCCGTCTTCAATTCGGTAGCGCCTAAAGGTAAATTTAAAATAGCGCGTAGATATTGCTCAAACTGATTGGTATAATTCGCTTCAATACTCACATGACCGCTGTTGTGTGGTCTTGGCGCTACTTCGTTGATCAATAATTGATGATCTTTTGTTAAAAATAATTCTACGGCTAATAAACCAATGATTCCCATTTTTTGGGCTACTTCTTCTGCGAGTTTTTTAGTCTTAGATTGTAAGTTTTGGTCAATTCTTGCCGGTGTAATGACAAATTCCACCTGATTAGCAGTAGGATGAAATTCCATTTCCACGACCGGATAACTCCTTATTTCACCAGATTCATTCCTGGCAACGATCACCGATAACTCATGAGAAAAATCAATCAGGTCTTCAACGAGACAAGATTGATCAGGAAGTTCCTCAATTTGCTGCTGATTTTTTACAACCTGTACGCCACGACCATCGTATCCGCCAGTTGCACTTTTCCATACAAATGGAAAATTAATGGTTTGCTTTTCTAGAGCTGCTGATAATTCTTTTTTTGAGACTAAAGCCGTAAAATCAGCCGTAGGTAATTGTTGTGCTTTGTAGAATTCTTTTTGACTGATCTTGTTCTGGATGATCCTCAGACATTCCGGCTGCGGATAAACCTTCTTGCCTTGTTCTTTTAGGTCGGATAGGGCAGCAACATTAACCGCTTCTATTTCTATGGTGATGACATCAGCATCCTGACAAAAATCCATAACGTCCTGATAATTTTGCAGGTCGCCCTGAACGAACTCATTACAAGCTATTTTACAAGGTGCTTCAGGATTTGGGTCCAATACTTTGGTATAGATATCCCACTTTCGGGTTTCATAAAGCATCATCTTCCCCAACTGACCACCACCAACAATGGCTAATTTGAAATCAGATGAAAAAATCGGTTTATCCATTTTGTTGTAGTTCTGTGAAATGATGATAGAAATTAGGAATGGTTTCGATACCTTTCAAGAAGTTCCAAATGCCAAAATGCTCATTAGGCGAATGAATCGCATCACTATCCAGACCAAAACCCATTAATATGGTCTTGCTGCTAAAGACTTCCTCGAACATGGAAACTATAGGGATACTACCGCCGCTCCTCAGCGGGACGGCAGGTTTATCAAACGTTTCCTGAAATGCTTTATCCGCGGCCTTGTATTCTATGCTGTCCACTGGCGTAACATATCCCTGACCGCCGTGATGTGGCTTGACCTCAACTTCAACGGATGCCGGTGCGATGCTTTCAAAATGATCTTTGAACAGGCGCGTAATCTCCTGCCAATCCTGATCTGGCACTAAACGCATGGATATCTTGGCGTTTGCTTCGCTGGGGATGACCGTCTTCGCTCCTTCACCGATATATCCGCCCCAAATTCCATTTACATCTAAGGTAGGTCTGATCGAATTTCTTTCTATGGTGGAATACCCTTTTTCACCATGTACATCTTTTATACCAATGGAACTTTTATAATTTTCGACATCAAAAGGGATTTTTTCCATCAGCTTCTTCTCTTCCGCTGATAAGGTTCTCACTTTATCATAAAAGCCAGGGATGGTTATTTGATTATTTTCATCTTGAAGCGATGCGATCATTTGCGTTAAAATGTTGATCGGGTTCGCTACTGCTCCACCGTATAGACCAGAATGTAGGTCGCGGTCAGGTCCTTTAACGGTTACTTCTACATAGCTTAAACCACGTATTCCTGTGGTAATGGTCGGCGTATCTTTATCGATCATCCCGGTATCGGATATCAGGATAACGTCATTAGCTAATTTCTCTTTATTTGCATTGATAAAATGTTCCAGGTTCTCGCTGCCTACTTCTTCTTCCCCTTCTATCATGAACTTGACATTGCAAGGTAATTGATCGGTCTTGGTCAGGTATTCTATCGCTTTTACGTGCATATAGAATTGTCCTTTATCATCACAGGCGCCACGTGCATAGATCGCTCCTTCTGGATGCTCCTGTGTTTTCTTTACCTTCGGCTCAAAAGGCGGGCTGTTCCATAAGTTCATCGGGTCCGGCGGTTGCACATCATAATGACCATATACTAGTACAGTAGGAAGTTGCGCATCCTTCAATATTTGACCGAACACGACCGGTAAACCAGGCGTTTCGCAAACCTCTACTTGCTGACAACCGGCTTGTTGCAATGCTTTTTTGACCTCATCGGCAGTTTGCAAACATTCTTGTTTATACTTAGGGTCTGCACTAATAGAGGGAATTTTTAATAATCGAAGTAATTCGTCAATAAATCGGTCTTTGTTTTCCTTAACATATTCACTAGATGAGATCATGAAAAAAATTTTTGCAAATGTAGCAAATTGTAAGATGAATGATTGTTGTATTTGATGAAATAGCTATATTTGCAAATTCAAATGCGGGCGTGGTGGAATTGGTAGACACGCTAGATTTAGGATCTAGTGCTTCACGGCGTGAGAGTTCGAGTCTCTCCGCCCGCACAAAATAAAAAGGCATCGTACCTATCGCCAAAAAATTTTCAATAATATAAAGCTTCTCTTTCATGAGAAGTTTTTTTATTTTCTACATGTGATATACTAAGATACGATAAGCCTATCCGTATTTGGTTTGATCTATTTGCATATCTTATCTATAGGTAAAGTTAGCATCCTTTCTGAATAAAGATGCGTAATCATTATCAAATTAAGTGCCCCTTATATAAACATTGATCTTTAAAAATCGAGGTAAGCTACTCGGCTTTCTCGCCTGGAATTAGCGGGAACATATCTTGAGAGTATTTTCGGATCTTTGTTTGTATAAAAACGATCTTCGATAATATTTCTTTGCAGGTCATTTTTAAGGTTTAATTCTTGCAATATCTTATCAAGTCGTTTCGCTACCGGCTTAGCGGCGTCTATGATCTGAATAGAATCCGGAAGGATATCCGTTAGGATTGGTCTTAAAAATGAGTAATGCGTACAACCCAAGACCAGAAAATCAATTCTCTGTTGAATAAAGGGACTGATAAGGACCTTCAGTTCTTTGATGAATTTCGAATCTCGCAGATCGCCTGACTCAACGCGCTCTACAAGTCCTTTCCCTTCTATTTCAGTTATTTTTATCTGATGCTGCACGGCTTCTCTGACAGAGCGCGCGAAAAGTTCACTAGACAAAGTTCCCCTTGTCGCGAGAACGCCTATCCTTTTAAGTTGGGAATTTAGTATGGCGGGTTTTACGGCAGGTTCTATCCCAATGAAAGGCACATCGAACCTGAGACGAAGTTCATCAATAGCGTTGGTCGTGGCGGTATTACAAGCTACGACGATCAATTTACAATCCTGTTCCAGGAGAAGTCTGGTGTTCTTTAAGCTAAGAGCAATGATCTCCTGACTTGAACGGATTCCATAAGGAGCGTTCTTACTATCTGATAAATAGATATACTCTTCATTTGGCAATAGTTTTAATACCTCATTAAAAATAGAGATCCCGCCAACACCGGAATCAAAAAAACCTATGGGGCGGGATCTACGATTGGGCATATATTATATTTACCTGAAAAGCATCTTAGTTAGAACTTTCAGAGGTCATTTTGGCAAGTTCTGCCTTGGCATCGTCCATAAGGTCATAACCATCAGCCAGCAATAGTCCTGTGCCGGTAGTTGAGTCTAACACGTAATCATATCCCTGATCCCGTGCTACCTTTTGGATGATCTCCCTTGCTTTTTCATAAACGGGTCTTAGTAGTTCTTCTCTCTTTTTTTGGAGGTCTTTCTTAGCATTATCAGAAAATTTCATGATGTTATCCTGCATTTCCTTGAGCCTTTCTGCTCTTGCCTTGTTTTCCTGTTGGGAAACCTGGTCTTGTTCTGCCTGATAACGTTTATTGGTCTTTTCAGCCTCTTTTAACATCTCATCCACATCCTTCCTGTAGGATTTATCGATTTGCTGTAATTCTTTCATAGCTGATTTGTAAGCTGGCATGGATTCAATGAATTTTTGAGAATTAATATGCGCAATTTTGTTTTGGGCATGGACTGTTGAGCTAAAAGCTACCAAACAGATTAGAAATAAACTAACTGATTTTACTTGTTTCATCATTTTTATATTTGAATTGATTTTAATCGTTATCGTTTTTCCTTGCGTTTCTTATAGAATCGCGTTTTCGTTGCATTTTTTTTCTTTTCTCCAATAACCGTGCCTTCCTTTCTTCTAGCTGTCTTTTTCTTGCCTTTCTTATTGAGTCCCTTCTTCTCTCCCTTTCATCCAACCGCTTTTGGCGGGCTTCTTCCTGTGCCTTTTGTTTGGCTTCCTGTGCTGCTTTTTTTTCTTTATCCGCTTTAGCCTTTTTAACTGATTTATATTCTCCAGCTTCTTCAGTAACGGTTTGGGCTGTTGCTTTGTCCTTTCTGCTCTCCCTTTGTATGAGCTTTAATACCATATCACTGATGTCATGTCTTTTTGAAGCATATAAGAGGGAAGCATCTGATGACATCTCATAGATAAAATCGTATTCGCGGGTCTTACCAAGCTCTTGAACAGCATTGAACACCTGATCTTGAATAGGTTGTACAAGTTGTCTTTTTTGAGTAATGTAATCCCCGGCAACGCCGAATTTCTTTTTCTGATAATCTAACATTTGGTCGCGAAGATATTCTATTTCTCCTTCCCTTTCTTCGATCAGAGCCTGGGTAAGCAAAGGTCTTTCATTTTCCAGTCTTTCCTCTAAGTCTTCTATCTCCTTTTCTTTCTTGGAGATCTCAGCCTTCCATTTCTGTGCTTTTTGATCTAATTGATTAACGGCTTGCTGATATTCAGGAATCTGCTTCAATACATAGTCCATATCAACATAACCAACCGTTAAACCTCTCTGAGCATGAAGTTGAGCCGAAAACAAGAATATCAATGATGTGTAAATGATAAATGGTCTCATCTTTCTTAAAATTGTCTACCTATTATAAAATGTGTTTCCCATCCGTTCGGTCCGGTGTCTGTTCCAGGTATTGGATCAAATCCGTAACCAAAGTCAATTCCTAATAAACCAAATGCCGGCATGAATATACGAACACCAAAGCCAGCTGACCTGTTCAGTTCAAAAGGACTGAAGTTCCTGAACTCATCATAGGACGATCCACCTTCCAGAAAGCTTAGTGCATATATGGATGCCGATGGTTTCAACGTGATAGGATAACGTAGCTCCATGGTGTATTTATTGTATATGGTAGCCCCATCGTTAAATGAACTTTGGGAAGCGTTCCCGCGAGACCTTGGCATCACGGATTGGTTCGGATAACCTCTAAGCTGTATAACCTCTCTTCCATCCAACGTAAAACCGCCAAGACCGTCGCCACCAAGGAAGAAGCGTTCAAATGGAGGAACACCTCTGTCCAGGTTATAAGCTCCCAGAAATCCATATTCTATCTTGGTCCGTAAAACAAGTTTATCCCAGATCTTATTGAACCACTCGCCTGAGAACTTCACCTTGTAGAACTCTAACCAGTTGAACCTTTGCTGGTCGATATCAGCTAAGGCTGCATTGTCCTGTTCCTCTAGTGCAACTTCCCTGTCGCGAGCTAATTGTTCATAATCCACATCATTGAACAAGGAATAAGGAAGGGTGAACTTAGCCGATACGTTGAACCTGGAACCCCCTAATGGGTATATAGGGTTAACAAAAGTATTGTCACGGGTCAAACCTAATTGAAAAGAAAGATTGTTCGACTGACCATTTGGAAACCTGAACAATCCTACGTTATAATTGTTCAAACTATAATGCTGAAATCCTATACCGGCATTGAACGTAAAATACTCGTCCGGCTCCTGTAACCGTTTGGCATAACCCACATCGATCCCGGAGATCGAGAAATTCCTGTCCGTATCTGAGCTTCTGGATATCGGGTCGAACAAGAACTGAGTGGTCCTGGAAAGCGATACGGATAGACGTACTGGTTTTTTTCCGCCGAGCCAGGGTTCTGTAAAAGAGAAACTGTAATTCCTGAAGGTCTGACTGGCTTGTGCTCTCAATGATAACTTTTGACCATCTCCCATAGGCACCGGTTGCCAGGCATCTTTATTAAAGAGGTTCCTAATGGAGAAGTTATTGAAACTTAACCCTAGTGTTCCGATGAAACCACCGCCACCATAACCTCCCTGAAGTTGGATCTGGCTACTTCCTTGCTCAGCTACCTGATAATTGACATCCAGGGTTCCAGCCTGTGGATTGACGTTCTGGATTTGTGGGTTGATACTTTCCGGGTCGAAATACCCTACCTGACCAAGCTCTCTTACGGACCGTACAACAGCATCTTTACTATATCTTCTACCTGGTAATGTGCGTAAATTCCTGTAAACTACATTGTCGTTCGTCCGGGTGTTGCCTTCTACGGATATCTTATCAAAATAAGCGATCTTGCCTTCTTTTATCCTGATCTCAAAATCTATAGTGTCATTATAGATATTGGTCTCCACTGGATTGATCTGGGAAAAGAGATATCCGCTGTTCTGATATAGGTTCGTAACATCATCAGCATCTGGTTTTTTCTGGTTGGCGATCTTTTCTTGTAGCAAAGGACCATTATAAGGGTCGCCTTTCCTGATCCCGATTAGTCGTTTGAGCCTTTCATCACTATAAACAGAATTCCCCAGGAACTCTATATCCCCGAAATAATATCTATCTCCTTCCTTGACCTTGATATCTATGGCGATGTTGTTGTCGTCTAGTTTTCTTATCGTATCACTGACGATCCTGGCATCTCTATAACCTTTTGATTTCATTTCATCAACGATACGTTGCTTATCATTTTCATATTCTTCTGGGATCAACTTAGAACGCTTCCAGAAACGCAGAAAGAACTTCTCCTTGGTCTTTTTCATCTTTCGGTGCAACTTCCAGTTAGAAAATTTCTCATTCCCTTCAAAGTTGATCTCCTTGACCTTGACCTTTTCCCCCTTGTCGATGTTGATGGTCATGTTAACACCTACGAGCTTATTGTCCGCAACGGAATCTCTAACTTCTGTGGTCTCAATGTTTGCTGAGGCATTTAAAAAGCCTTTTTTTCTGTATTTTTTCTTGACGTAGCTTTTTATGTTAGCCTTGAGGTTTTCTGTGAGTTTCTTCCCTTCTTTGAGCTCATTGTCCTTGATAATGTCGCTTCGCTTTCTCTTTTTAATACCTCTCACCTTGACATCTATAAGCTTGGGCACCTCGGTTATTTCCAGTTCAAGGTCCGCTACGTTTCCATCTACATTGGTCAAATAAAAATTAATATCGCTAAAAAGTCCCAGGTCCCAAAGTTCATTAAGTACTTTAGTAAGCTTCTCACCTGGGATGTATATTTTATCTCCTTCTTTCAATCCTGTGAACGCGATAACAGTTTGCTCATTGTAATTAGAAGTCCCCGTTACCTCAATATTGCCGATGGTATACTGCTTTCCACGAGTGAGACCTGTTCCCTGTGAATAGCTTTCTATCGTAAAAAAGAAAGCGATCAGCAAAGAAAAAAGCCATTTCATACTGTTATTTCTCATGTAGTTGTTCACTGGTTTTTCCAAATCTTCTTTCTCTTTTTTGATAATTATAAATAGCTTCTGAAAAATCTTGTTTTGTAAAATCAGGCCAGAGCTTTTGACTAAAGTAGAGCTCAGCGTATGCGATCTGCCATAAAAGAAAATTGCTGATACGTTGTTCTCCACTTGTCCTGATAAGCAGGTCCACATCCGGGTGATCTGATGTAAACAAATGCTCGCTGATCATCTGCTCATCGATATCTTTCGATGCTACATCATTATTCTTAACCTTATCAGCTAGCTGTCTGAAAGCACAGGTAAGTTCGTACCTGCTTCCATAGCTCAGGGCTAATATTAGGCACATGTTTTCATTCTCCTTTGTGGCATCTTTAACATATTGAAGTTCTTTCTGTGCTTTATCGGGTAATGATCCTATATTGCCTATGGAAGTAAGTTTTATCTTATTATCCTTAAAGGTCTTAAGCTCTTTCTTGAGTGTGGTAACGAGCAGGTTCATCAGCATATCTACCTCTCGCTTTGGTCTATTCCAGTTTTCAGAAGAAAAGGCAAATAGCGTGAGATACTTTACCTTGAACTCAGCGGCGGCCTCTACTATCTTTTTTACGGTCTTCGTCCCTTTTTCGTGGCCAGAAACCCTGAAGAGGCCTTTTCTTTTCGCCCATCTTCCATTACCGTCCATGATTATGGCAATATGTCCAGGGATGGGCTTCTTTAAGATCTCTTTTTGGTAATCCATCAAAAATTGCAATAACAAGGTTTCCTTCCAAAGGTATAGGTCAAAGTGATGCCTGAATACAAATACCAATCATTAGAGTTCAGGTTCCCGAAATCCTGGTCTTCCAGTTCAGAGTCTATTTCTGAAGGTGTACTGCCATCCAGGTTATCCGTGAAAGTGTATCTGGCACCAAACTCTGCCGATATCAACCAATGGAAAGCAAATCTGTACTTTACACCTAATACCATGGGAATGGCGAAGCTAGACAAAGTATCTCCTTCTATTAGTTCGTCATTTTCTAACTGCTGATGGTTCGATAAAAAATAGGCTGGACCAGTGTATAAATAAGGTACAAAAGGATTTCCAAACTCATGAAGATCAAATTCCCAGAAAGTAAACTCTATGCCTACGGAGAATTCAGTTATATCTGTTGTAAAGGACAAACCTCTGCTTGACCTTGCCCTATCATCTGCTGTGCTGTCATAACCTGACGTCCTGAATCGCATGGCAGTGAACCTGAAGGAATGTCTATCACTTCTATTCCAACGGAACAAAAAACCACCAGAGAGCTGAGCTCGAGATATATAATCATCTGGACTGGTGAATGATTCAGAACCAACATCACCTACAAAATTCGTCCCACCTGTAGTCAATCCTATTTCGTAAGTTTGGGATGTTGAGATGTTCGCAAAAAGCACCATAGAAAAAAGGATGATTGATTTAAGCTTCATATAACTTAAAAAGTTTGCAAATATAACAAATATGATCACCCAACAAATTGGTGATTTCCCTTTGTTAAACTTATCTTTAGTTAGATTATTGTCTTAATTACGTTGATCTTCTCCCCAAAGCAATTTCTTACGGAGTGTACTTAAAAAGCTATCGCCTTCTAAAAGGGCAAGCTTAATGGTCTGTGATGACCTCTTCACTTCAATGGTAACATCCGGTGTGAGCGTAGATATATAAGAGTCTGCTGAGGCCATATAATGCTGGGAACGTGTCTCTACCTGTAATTTTATACTGACGTTGTCAGGAAAGATCAGCGGTCTTGCGTTCAGGTTGTGCGGAGCTACTGGTGTGAGGACCAAGGCACTGGTATCGGGCGTAATGATAGGGCCACCACAGCTTAAGGAATATCCCGTAGAACCAGTTGGCGTGGATATCATCAGACCATCTGCCCAATAGGCGCAAACAAACTCATCGTCCAGCCAGGTCCTGATGGTGATCATGGAAGTGGTGTCCTTTCTGCTCAAAGCTATCTCGTTCAGGGCTAAACGTCTATGAATATTGGTCTGCGGAGAAGTGTTCAATTCTAAAAGACTTCTCTCTGATATCTTGAACTCATTATCAAATATCTTGTGTAATACTTGCTTGATCTCCTGATCATGGATGCTGGCCAGAAAGCCTAACCTGCCAGAATTGATACCAATGACCGGTATAGAATAATCCTCCAAAAAATTTAGCGAACTCAGGATCGTACCGTCTCCACCTATGCTAAAAAAAAGGTCAAAACTTTCATCCAGGCTGTCAAAAACAGGGATGCTTGCGGCATCTTTTAACATCTTTTTTTTCATCAATATCTTCTTAAAGCCACGCTCTATGGAAAATTCGATGTTTTTTTCATGGATAACATCAAATAGTTGATCTAGGAACTTTCCGGTGACCGGATAGAAAAATTGACCGTATATACCGATCTTCATGTTCAAATGTTTAAGAAGTGACTAAGATATGCGGAGCTTTCCTTTACTTTTTCCTGGTGCTTATCCTGCTGATGGTCGCTCATTACGGTATATTCATAGCGTCTGAGATTCTCCAGGACATTGTTCAGTCCATTGGTCTTTATCTTTAATTGGACCTCCACCACATCGTTCTTTATCTTAGACGTGAACATACCGGAGATTTGTGCGTTATTGGATTCTATTATTTGACATAGCTCACTATAAGAAAATTCATCGGATTTCTTTTGAAGCCTCAATTCTTCTCCGTCATGGTCAAAGAAGGGCGTATCCCTGAAATCTATGAGCAAGTCTTCCAGTAGATAATTCCCCTGTAATTCTCTCTTAGAATTGATGACAGGCAACAACTCTGCTTCAAAATCAGCGAATTTCTTGAGCATGTCCAGCATTCCATCCGTAACATTAATGGAACAATCTTTTATCAAATATCTCACATCCCTTATAGACTTATCAATATCAGCAACAAGCAGATCATCCTTTTCCAGGCATCCAATGTAAAGCGGCCCGTCTATGACAGGTAGATAGTTCGACTGTTGTTTGTTGATCTTGTTCAGGCATTGGCTAACGGTATCATCCAGAACTATAGTATTGTCAGATTTAATAGGCTGTAATATCATACATTTCTATTTCATATGCAAAATAACTAATTTTTTAGACCACATCAGCAAATACGTTTTATTTTAGCGGATTATTATCATTTAAGGGTGAAATATGGCAAGATTAAGCGTTAACATCAATAAGATCGCTACATTGAGGAATGCCCGAGGTGGAAACATCCCGGATGTCGTTCTGGCGGCAAAGAGAATCGAATCATTTGGAGCGCAGGGCATAACCGTTCATCCAAGACCTGATGAACGCCACATAAGATATGATGATGTCCTCCAATTAAAGGAAGTGATCACCACAGAGCTTAATGTAGAAGGTAATCCCGTAAAGTCCTTCATGGATCTGGTGACCACGGTAAAACCACATCAAGTTACATTAGTTCCTGATACGGTAGATCAACTAACCTCTGATTCCGGTTGGGATACCGTAAAGCACCACGAATTCTTGAAAGAGGTCATCGGCGAACTAAAGCGTTATGGTATCAGGTCTTCAATTTTCGTCGATCCAGTTCCTGAACAAATAGAAAACGCCTTAAAAACCGGAGCGGACAGAATAGAACTTTATACGGAATCCTATGCCAGCAATTATGATGAGAATGCTGAAAAGGCCATTGCCCGTTACAAGGAATCAGCTGATGTGGCCGCTCGTTCAGGCCTGGGCATCAATGCTGGCCACGACCTGAGCCTTAACAACATTGAGTATTTCGCTGAGAACATCCCTCAACTTGATGAAGTTTCCATAGGTCATGCGCTTATTGCTGAATCACTTTATGAAGGATTATCCAAGGTCATTAGTCAATATCTAAATAAATTAAAATGAAGATCATACACGCTAACCGATTTGGCGAGGGAAAAGACCTGGTCGTCATACATGGTTTCCTGGGAATGGGAGATAACTGGAAAAGCTTAGGAAAAAAATGGGCTCAGAATGGATACCGTGTTCATTTATTGGACATGCGGAACCATGGCAGAAGCTTTCATGATGATACTTTCAACTATCAGGTAATGACACAGGATGTTAAAAACTATCTGAACGAACAAAAAATAGAAAATTGTATTTTGATAGGACATTCTATGGGTGGAAAGGTTGCTATGCAATTGGCCACTTCAAAATCTGAACTTGTGACAAAGCTCATCGTGGTGGATATCGCTCCCAGATACTACCCGAAACATCATGATAACATATTGAACGCTCTATCCTTGTTAGACGATCATCAACTTACATCAAGGAAAGAAGCAGATAAGCTGTTAAGCAATAAAATAGATGAAGTAGGTATTCGTCAATTCCTGCTCAAGAACCTATACAGAACGGATGAGAATGAACTGAAATTAAGGTTGAACCTGAAGGCCGTTCAGGAGAATTTAGAGGAGATCGGTCAGGGATTAGCTGATGAGCTTATTTATAATGGTCCCGTACTTTTCATAAAAGGAGGAACTTCAGATTATATCAAGGCTTCTGATGAAAAAAAAATATTTCATCATTTCCCACAAGCAAGGGTTCAAATAGTAGAGAATGCAGGCCACTGGGTACATGCAGAGCAACCCGACACCTTTTTTGAAGAAGTAGATAAGTTCATTGAGTGAACATTATTAATAAATCGATATTTTTTTCATTGTATTATTAAGGAATTGTAATAAATTTGAAAGCTAAATATTAAATACACAAATCAAAAAGCATCTTATGAAAAAATTATTATTGGCATGTCTGTTCATGCTTAGCACAGCCTCGATCTACGCCGGAGGTTATCGTGTCGCTGCCCAGGGTCAAAGGGCTCTTGCGATGGGACATGCCGGAGTAGCTGTTGTCAACTCGGCAGAATTAGCTTTCTTTAACCCGGCAGGACTTTCCCATTTAGAGGGACAACTTAATGTTTCCGTTGGATTTACAGGCGTTCTTTCACAAACGAAATGGCAAAACCAGGAAACAGGTCAATTCTCTGAAACTGATAGTGGACTGGGAACACCTTTTCATGCTTATATATCATATAAGATCAATGAAACATTCACCGCTGGACTTGCTGTTTACACGCCTTATGGAAGTAGTGTAGAGTGGGAAAAAGATTGGGCCGGATCACATCTTGTGAACGACATCAATTTAGAAAGCATATTCGTACAGCCTCTCATATCTATGCGTTTATCTGATGAAATAAGCATAGGCGGAGGACCTATTTTCGTTACAGGTAATGTGAACTTCAACAGGAATGCGGACCGCTCGCTCACAGATCTTGAAGGTAACCGATCCAACGTCACCATTGATGACTCTGGCGTTACAAATTGGGGTTGGAGTGCTTCTATGCTGATCACACCAGGCGAGAAGTTCAAGTTAGGAATTAACTACAGGTCTGAGATCATCTTATCTTCAGAAGACGGAAAGGCTACTTTTAGTAACTTTCCAAACTCACCTTTAACTCCAGCCAATACGACCATGGGATTTCAGGCTGAGCTCCCACTTCCTGCAGAACTAACCATAGGTGCTTCTTATGAGTTCAATGATAAATGGCTTTTCGCTTTTGATTATAATAGAATTTTTTGGAACGTCTACGAGTCGCTAGACATAGATTTTGAAGATCCTAGTGTACCAAACTCCATCAACCCACGAAATTACAAATCAGCCTCAACTTACAGGTTCGGATTGCAATACAAAGCATTGGAAAATCTGACATTAAGAACAGGTTATTATCTGGATGAATCACCAGTAAGAGATGGGTTCTTTGCTCCTGAAACACCAAGAAATGATGCAAATGGATTTACGGGAGGTATCTCCTATCAGGTCAATGATAAGATCGCGATAGATGCTTCCTTCCTTTATGTCAGATTTGAAGAAGTAGACACCTCTTATGATCCATATACCGTAAATGGACAAGAGGCTCCATTTGAAGGAACATATAATTCTAATGCCTTCCTTCCTGGTATTGGTTTAACTTATAATCTATAATCCTATGAAAATTACATACTTAAAAATATCCTTTATTCTTTCATCTATTTTAATATTAATAAGTAGCTGTGAACCAGAATTGGACCCTTCTGTTGAAGATGATCGGATCTATGAAAGCGGGAATGCTGACTTCAGTAATTTTGTTGCTGTAGGAAACTCTCTAACCGCAGGTTTTATGGACGGCGCTCTTTATCGTTCAGGCCAAATGAGCTCATTTCCGAACATTATGGCCGGTCAATTTGAATTTGTCGGTGGTGGTGAATTTAACCAACCGCTAATGAACGACGACCTTGGCGGACTTTTGTTCAATGGTCAAAAAATAGCGCAAAATCGTCTTGTCCTAGCCGTTGATGAGCAAGGAAATCCGGCACCTGCTGAATTGGCAGGCAACCCAACTACTGAAGTGACGAACACCCTAAGCGGTTCTTTTAATAATGTAGGCGTTCCAGGTGCAAGAAGCTTTGAACTAACGGTGAACGGTTACGGTAATGCGGCTAATTTGCCTACAGCTGCAAATCCTTATTTCGTAAGGTTCGCATCTTCACCAGATGCTAGTGTTATAGAAGATGCGGCGGCTCAAAATCCAAGCTTTTTCTCATTATGGATAGGTAATAATGATGTTCTGGGCTATGCGACCAACGGTGGTGCCGGAGAAGACCAAACCGGAAATACGGATCCGTCCACTTATGGACCGAATGATATTACAGACCCGAATGTTTTCGCTCAAGTTTACAGCGGATTGGTCAATAGTTTGAACGAATCTGCTTCTGGCGGTGTTTTGTTCAACATTCCAGATGTTACGTCCATCCCATTTTTTCAGGTCGTTCCAGTTCAGGCTGTTCCTTTGGATGAACAAACAGCAGCTCAATTGAACGCTCAATTCAATTTATACAACACTCAGATCTTAGGTGGTTTAGCACAAGCAGGTATCATTTCTCAGAATGAAGTGCAACAGCGACAGATCAGCTTTTCTGAAGGTGATAATTTTGTAACGATACAAGATGAAAACCTCACTGACCTAACAACGATATTACAGGGACCACCATTTAATCTGGACCCACAAACGGCTCAGACCTTAGGTCAGCTTAGACAAGCTAACAGCTCTGATCTAATTCCTCTGACCGCCGCTAGCTTCATTGGAACAACAGTAAATGATGATCCAACGCTGATCAACGGGGTTACTGTTCCTCTTGGTGATCAATATGTGCTCACTTCAGAAGAACAAAACAAGGTGCAAATGGCGACGAACGCCTATAATGAGACCATAGCCGGGATCGCTCAACAGAACGAACTTGCCTTTGTAGATGTAAATGCTATTCTTACGCAAGTGAACGAAGGTGGAATCCCTTACAACGGCGGAACTTTAACCAGCGAATTCGTGAGCGGTGATAGCTTTTCCCTGGATGGAATTCATTTGACCCCTAAAGGAAATGCGCTGATAAGCAACAGAGCTATTGAAGCTATTAATGCCCAATATGGCTCCACCATACCTGTTGTTGAGATCGGTGACTATAAAGGGATTACTCCGAGTAACAATGTAGCGCAATAGCATTTATTTCCAATACGACCTTATCAACCATCTTGATGATCTTATCAGGATGGTTTTTTTATTTCATTTGTAATCTTTAATATTGAGATCGATTTTTAAAAGCTATGAAAACCATACTTCACCTGATCGTTTCTGCTATCTTAGTCGTTACCTTTTCTAATATATTAGGAGGAGTATATGTGAGCAGTTTCATAACGGCAATCGTTGTCGCTACGGTCATCGCTTTGCTCAATATTTTCGTAAAGCCGGTCCTGGTCCTCTTCACGCTTCCCGTCACCGTCTTTACCTTTGGTCTATTCCTGCTGGTCATTAACGCCATCATTATCCTTATATGTGATAGTTTAGTAAAGGGTTTTAGAGTAGATAGTTTCTGGTGGGCTTTATTGTTCAGTCTTATGTTAAGCGTTGGTCAATCCGCGCTTCTTGCTATCACAAAAAAAAGTGACCGGTCGTCACCCGATCAACATTAGTATCCAGGATCTACAGCATTAACTTAGGATTAACTAAATCCCTTTTCAACTTTATCGAATATAGGAAGTCTTAAAGCAATAAACAGTTTTATGAGACGATCATTGATATTGTTGATTTTCCTAATGATGGGGACCACTTCCTTGGCACAACAATATGAAATAAGCGGTAAAGTAATAGACAAGTCACAGGATTTCCCTTTAGAATATGCTACCATTACCGTAAATAAATCAGATTCTGATGATACCGTAGAAGGTGGCGTTACTGATCAAAATGGGCAATTCAAATTAGAAATTCCAAAAGGTGTTTATGATATAAAGGTAGAGTATATTTCATTTCAACCCAGAAACTACGATAATATTAAAATTGACGCAGATAAAGATTTTGGAACAATAGCACTAAAATTTAAAGCTGATAATTTAGATGAAGTAGTTGTCGAAGCAAAAACAACAGAATTAGACGTTCGTCTTGATAAGAAAATTTACAACATAGGTAAAGATTTGACTACCAGTGGAGCAACAGTATCGGATGCTTTAGCTAATGTACCTTCAATAGCGGTTGATGTTGATGGGGCAATAAGCTTAAGAGGAAATGATAATGTAAGGATCCTTATCAATGGAAAACCTTCTGCCATCGCCGGTTATGGTTCTACAGATGTTTTTAGACAATTACCAGCAGACGCTATTGAAAAAGTCGAGGTTATCACTAGTCCATCGGCAAGATATGATGCCGCTGGGACCGCTGGGATTATCAATATCGTCTTAAAAAGGGAAAAGACACTAGGATTAAACGGATCTATCAGGATGAATATAGGAGATCCGCTGAACAACGGCATCTCCATTAATGCTAATGCCAGGACAGATAAGTTCAATTTCTTTACCACCCTTGGTTATTCTCGAAGAAAACCGCCCGGAAACGCCACCTTTGAAAATTTCTTCGCCTCTGATTCTGCTTCCTTTGATCGGATAAAAGAAAAACGCGACTACAATAGAGACAGAGAGAATTTCAACTTTAATGGTGGAGCCACTTATTTTATCAATGATTCAACAGAAGTGACCTTGAGCTATTTTGGAAGGGTCGGCGATGATACGGATAGAACGTTCAATAGTACAAATCGCTTCATAGATGGTAATTTAGAGAGTGAAACCCTCAGGATAGAAGATGAAATAGAGGAAGAAGAAAGTCATCAGGTTTCCTTTAATTATGAGAAACGCTATGATGATGAAGGTCATAAACTTACCGCTGACGCACAGTATTCTATTGATGATGAAACCGCCACAACACTTATCGAGGAAAATGAGCTTCGGCCGGATGAAGAGCTGATCGCTCAGGATGATATCGTTGAAGTGAACGATGAAAGGGATATACTCCTACAAGCAGATTATGTAAGACCTATGGGCGAAGCACAGTTCGAAGCCGGATTTAGGGGAAGCTATGAGAACGAGGTCACAGATTTTAGACTCAAAACGCTTAATGAGAACGGTGAGCTCGCCCTCGATGAAGATATATCTAACATCTTTGATTATGATGAGAACGTAACTGCTGCCTATCTCCAGTATGGAGATAAGTTCGGCAACTTCTCCTTTTTAGCTGGATTGAGGTTTGAACATACGCAACTTAAGGGAAAGACCACGCCCATAGGTGATAATAGCAACCTTCAGGAGATATTAGGTGATGACATAGATTTGAACTTTGACAATAATTTCGCGAACTTCTTCCCTACTTTGAACCTTACTTATGAATTCAGGGAAGATGAGAATATGACACTGGGGTACAATCGCAGGATCAACAGACCACGCGGATGGTACGTCAACCCTTTTCCATCACGTTCCAGTAGGACCAGCATCTTCCAGGGAAATCCCAGCTTGCAACCTGCATTCGCAGATGCTATCGACCTGGGTTACTTAAGGAAATGGGAAAAATATACTTTTACCGGATCCGTCTATTATCAGAGGGAAACTGAATCTTTTGAACGTATACAGGAAGATACCGGTCAAACAACGGTGGATGGTATCCCCATAATCCGCTCGATTCCTATCAACCTATCCACCAATGAAAGATATGGTGCTGAAGTTGGTTTAATATCCAATCCTACTGAATGGCTAAGAGTGAACGGAAGTATAAATTATTTCAAGTTCATTTCAGAAGGTAGTTTTAATGGAACGGATTTTGGCGCAGAGAATGAAAGCTTCTTTGCAAGGTTAAGCACAAAAGTAGACCTGCCTTATAAGATACAGTGGCAAACAAACGGATTTTTTAGAGGGCCACGCCAAAATGCCCAAACCGAAACAGAATCCATACTTTCCTTAAATTTAGCACTCAGCAAAGACCTCTTTGATGATCGGGCGACGGTTTCACTAAACGTTAGAGACCTTTTCAATTCAAGGGTAAGGGATCGAGTGACCATTACTGATGAATTCCGTTCAGTGAGTGAATTCCAATGGCGTGAAAGACAAATAACGATGAACTTCGTTTATCGCTTCAATCAACAAAAAGAAGAACAAAGGAGGAATAATAGTTCAGAAGGACAAGGTGAGGGTTATTGATGATTAGGCGAATAAGCGACGGCTTTATTTTGCAGGCGATCAAATAAACCTTATTTTTGCAAATTCTTAAAAATCACACGATGAACACAACTAAGGAGCAAGTTGATGACCTTAATGCCGTCATTAAGATTCAATTAAATAAAGATGATTACGAACCGAAAGTCGAAAAAACTTTAAAAGATTACCGAAAAACAGCCAATATACCTGGCTTTAGAAAAGGCAAGGTCCCAATGGGTATGTTGCGCAAACAATACGGTGAAGCCATAAGAGCAGACGAGGTTAACAAAATGGTCAATGATGAGCTTCAAAGGTTTGTTCAGGAAGAGAAGTTAGCTCTCTTAGGTGGACCTATTCCCGTAGATGATGAAAAAATGTCCTGGGACAGGGAACCTTTAGAGTTCAAGTTCGAAATAGGAATGTATCCATCCATAGCTCCCAACTTGAACCCGAATGATAAGTTGGACTACTACAAGATCGTAGCTGATAAAGAGATGATAGACGAACAGGTGAGTATGGTACAAAAGCAGTTCGGCAGGCTAGAAACTCACGAAAAAGTGGGTAAAAATTCTACGATAGTATCCACCATTAGGTCATCAGACGAAAGCATTGATAAAGAAAGCACCTTCAGTCTAGACAGTATCAACAAAGAACATCACGAACAGTTCAAGGGTGCTAAAGTTGGTGATGTCATCAGTGTAAAGGCTAATGCTCTCCTCGAAAATGAAAATGTAGCCCAATCGTTACTGGGCATTTCTACAGAAAATTATAAAGCACTTGAAGGTAACTTGAGCATTGAGATTTCAGAGATCAATGAGACCGTACCGGCGGAATTAAACCAAGAGCTTTTTGATAAATATTTGGGTGAAGGAAAAGTATCAACCGAAGACGAGTTCAGAAAACAGATCAAAGAACAAATCGAAGGACAGTTCAAGCAACAATCCGAGCAAAAGTTCTTTAATGATACAACAGAATTCTTAATAGAACATACAGACTTTGAACTACCGGAAAATTTCCTCAAAAAATGGCTCATGTTCTCGAACGATAAGGATATCAGTCAGGAAGAAGCGGACAAGGAATTTGAAGATAATAAGAAGGGAATCCGTTATCAATTGATAGAATCCAAGATCAAAGAAGACCATGATATCAGTGTAACCCAAGAGGATCTGAAAGAAACCGCCAAAGAAGCCTTAAAGGCTCAAATGGCACAATATGGTCAGGGAAATCTACCCGATGATCAGGTCGAACAGCTAAGCCAAACCCTTCTCCAGCAAGAAGAGCAGAAAAAGCAAATGGAAGATCAGGCTCTAAGTAAGAAATTGTTAGACTTCTTCAAAGAGAAGTTGCCGATCAATGAAAAAGAGGTTACTTACAAAGAGTTCATTGATATAGCTTACGCTCAAAAGAACGATAAGGAAGAAGAAAAAGAAACTTCCGACACCTCTGCTGAATAAGTACTTTAACTTTAATAAAATATTGACGGATGAGCGTTTGATTTGTCCTAATTTTGTTGAAATAGATAATATTACCATGGATATAAGAAAAGAATTCGAAAAATATGCCACAAAGGACCAGGGAATAAACCCAAATTACTTTGATCAGGTGGTTACAAGCATGACTCCTATGGCAATGACCCCTAATATAATAGAGGAACGACAAATGAACGCGGTAGCCATGGACGTCTTTTCAAGATTGATGATGGACCGGATCATTTTTCTGGGCACGGCGATAAATGATCAGGTAGCTAACATCATACAAGCACAATTGTTGTTCTTAGAGAGCACCGATTCTACAAAGGATATCCAGATCTATATAAACTCTCCTGGAGGAAGCGTTTATGCTGGTTTAGGTATCTATGATACCATGCAGTTCATAAAACCGGATGTAGCTACGATCAACACTGGTGTTGCAGCATCAATGGGAGCAGTTTTACTTTGCGCCGGTGAAGACGGTAAAAGAAGTGGACTTCCCCATTCCAGAGTGTTGATACATCAACCGATGGGAGGCGCGCAGGGTCAAGCTGATGATATAGAGATTACCGCTAATCAGATCATCGGTCTGAAAGAAGAATTGTATAAGATCATTGCTAAACATACTGGGAAGGATTACGATAAGGTCTATGATGATGGAGATCGTGATTTCTGGTTAGACGCCAAACAGGCAAAAGAATATGGTATGGTCGATGAAATTTTAGAACGCGAATAAACATGGCTAAAAAAGATTTGGAGTGCTCATTTTGCGGTAGAAAAAAATCAGAGACCAATTTGCTGATAGCTGGTCTTGATGCACATATATGCGATAGATGTATCGAGCAAGCGCACGGTATCGTCTTAGAAGAGACCAAGACCGAAAAGACAGGGAACATTAAGGAAAACCTTGATATCAGCAAACCAAAGGCAATTAAGGATTTTTTGGACCAATATATCATTGGTCAGGACCACACGAAAAAGGTAATGTCCGTTGCCGTTTATAATCATTACAAAAGATTACTTCAGCCGGCATCTAACGATGACATAGAAATACAGAAAAGCAATGTTGTCCTGGTAGGTAAGACCGGTACCGGTAAAACCTTAATGGCCAAGACCATCGCTCAAATGCTCAACGTACCTATCGCGATAGTTGATGCAACGATACTTACTGAAGCGGGTTATGTTGGGGAAGATGTAGAGACGATACTCACAAAACTCCTTGCTGCCGCGGATTACGACAAAGAAAAAGCAGAACAAGGTATCATTTTCATTGATGAAATAGACAAAATAGCCAGAAAGAGTGATAATCCATCCATCACCAGAGACGTAAGTGGTGAAGGTGTTCAGCAAGCTTTATTAAAACTGCTTGAAGGGACAACGGTAAATGTACCGCCCAAAGGAGGTCGTAAACATCCCGATCAGAAGTTCATTGAAATAAATACGGAAAATATCCTCTTTATTGCAGGTGGTGCATTTGACGGTATTGAAAGAGTCATATCCAAGCGTTTGAACATGCAAGCTGTTGGCTATGGTGCATCAAAATCCAAGCAAAACATTACTGATGATGAAACCTTGCAATACATCATCCCAAAGGACGTGAAAGATTTCGGTCTTATACCAGAGATCGTGGGCAGAATGCCTGTGTTATCATATATGGACCCATTGGATAAAGCTACACTAAAGCAAATCCTGACCGAGCCTAAGAATGCCATTATCAAACAATATGAAAAGCTCTTCCAAATGGATGACATCAAATTCGAGATGACCAGTGGTGCTTTAGATTATATCGTAGAGAAAGCCCTGGAATATAAGTTAGGTGCAAGAGGGCTTCGTTCCATTTGCGAAACAATTCTAACTGATGCGATGTTCAATATGCCCGATAGTGGAGAAAATAAATTAAAGGTCACAAAGTCTTACGCTGCTAAAGCCCTGAACAAATCTAGCTTTAATCCATTAAAGGCTGCAAGTTAGCATACTAAATCGATTTGCTCTTTTCTTTTTCAACCGATAAGAATCCTTTTACAGGTCTGTTTTATTGAAATCGAATATTAACTATATTTACGGTCAAATTCATGGTTAATGACTGATAAACTTAGCAAGATATGGTTATCTTCTCCTCATATGGGTGGCCGTGAGCAACATTATGTCCAGCAAGCATTTGATGAAAATTGGATTGCTCCACTGGGACCCAACGTAAATGGTTTTGAACAAGAGCTACAAAAATATCTGCATACGGAAAAGAAGATAGCAAGCCTGAGTAGTGGTACGGCTGCCATACACTTAGCACTAGTCCAATTAGGTGTCGATAAAAATGATATTGTACTTTGCCAGAGCTTCACCTTCGTTGGCACGACCAATCCCATCATTTATCAAGGGGCTACTCCGGTTTTCATAGATAGCGAAAAAGATACGCTTAATATTGATCCGGTTGCAATGGAAGATGCGATCCAAGACCTTATAGAAAAGGGAAAGAAACCTAAAGCTATCTTAGCCGTTCATTTATATGGTGTTCCTTATAAAGTAGATGAAGTCCATAAAATAGCCCTAAAATATGACATCCCGGTCATAGAAGACGCTGCAGAAGCGCTAGGGTCCACTTATAAAAATAAATTCTGTGGTAGCTTTGGCGATCGTGGGATTTTATCTTTCAATGGAAATAAGATCATCACCACAAGCGGTGGCGGCGCTATTATTTGTCCGGACCAGGCTTCTAAACAAAATGCAGTCTTTCTGGCGACACAAGCCAAGGATCCAGCACCACATTATCAGCACTCGCAGATCGGTTTTAATTATCGACTAAGCAACTTGTGCGCCGGTGTAGGTCGCGGTCAACTGGAAGTACTGGATGATCATGTAAGAATCAGGAGAAATATCAATCAATTCTACAAGGATTTGTTCAAAGAAGTTCCAGAAATAGAAGTCTTCGAAACAAATCAGAAAGAAGTGTTCTGCAATAATTGGTTGAGCGTCATTTATATACGACCAGATAATAGACTTGGCTTGAGCAAGGATTCAATCATGAACGCGCTTAATGAAAAGAACATAGAGTCAAGACCGCTGTGGAAACCTATGCATTTACAACCTATTTATCAGGACCATAATTACTATGGCAATGGTATTTGTGATGATTACTTTGAAAACGGATTATGCTTACCTTCAGGCTCGAACATGACCGATGAGAACCTGGAAAGGATCGAAACGAGCTTTAAAGCCCTGCTACATCAGTAAGCTTTAGCAAAAAGCACTCTTTGTTTAGAGGGTTTACCCGTGAGGACACATTCTCCTGGTTTTGCGTTCTCATCAATTGGTATTAATCTTATCGTGGCTTTAGTGAGCTCCTTGATCTTATCTTCAGTAGCTTGAGTACCATCCCAATGAGCAGATAGAAAACCCCCTTTTTGTTCAAGTACCTCCTTGAACTGCTCAAAATTATCAACTTCTGTAATATGCTCGTCACGATATTGTCCAGCTTTTTGAAAGAGTGTCTTTTGGATATCTTCTAGTTTATCTACAACAACCTTTACTAGTTCTTTTTGACCGACGAATTCCTTTGACAAAGTATCTCTTCTGGCAAGTTCAACCGTATCGTTTTCCAGGTCTTTAGGGCCGATCGCTATTCTTAGAGGCACACCTTTAAGCTCGTATTGGGCAAATTTCCATCCGGGTTTGTGTGTATCCCTGTCATCCAGTTTCACGCGTATGTCTGCAGACTCGAGTTGCTCTTTGATGGACTTAGCTTTTTTAACGACTTCTTCTTGTTGCTCATCTGAACGATAGATCGGAACGATCACTACCTGATGAGGAGCAAGTTTAGGCGGAAGGACCAGACCGTTATCATCGCTATGTGTCATGATCAAAGCTCCCATCAATCTCGTGGAAACGCCCCAACTTGTCGCCCATACTTTTTCTAATTTTCCTTCTTTCGTAGTGAATTTTACATCAAAGGCATCAGCAAAATTTTGACCCAGAAAATGAGAAGTACCTGCCTGGAGTGCTTTTCCATCTTGCATCAAAGCCTCTATGCAATATGTGGTTACGGCTCCAGCAAAGGTTTCTCCTGCGGTTTTCGTTCCTTTTATGACCGGGATGGCCATAAAATCCTCTACAAATCGAGCATAAACATTGATCATTTGCTTTGTTTCCTCAAGGGCTTCATCTCTGGTAGCATGGGCGGTATGTCCTTCTTGCCACAGGAACTCCGCCGTTCTTAAGAACAACCGAGTCCTCATTTCCCAGCGAACAACATTAGCCCATTGATTGATCTTGATCGGTAAGTCTCGATAGGACTCTATCCATTTTTTGTAAGTGTGCCAGATTACGGCTTCAGAAGTAGGTCGCACTATAAGTTCTTCTTCTAAGCGAGAATTAGGATCCACTTGAAGCTTACCTGCCTTTTCAGGATCTGTCTGAAGTCGATAATGGGTCACCACTGCGCATTCCTTGGCAAAACCTTCAGCGTTCTTCTCTTCGGCCTCAAAAAGGCTCTTAGGTACGAACAAAGGGAAATAAGCGTTCTCGTGTCCAGTCTGTTTGAACTTTTTATCCAGCTCAGCTTGCATTTTCTCCCAGATGGAATAACCGTAAGGCTTGATGACCATACAGCCTCTTACACTGGAATTCTCTGCGAGGTCAGCCTTTACAACCAGCTCATTATACCATTTTGAATAATCCTGAGCTCTTTTAGTTAGTGATCTAGCCATTGTTAAATGTATTTGGCATAAATGTTGTTATTATTATAAATGAAATTAGATATTCGGCAAATCTAATTAAATTTGAATAACGTATAATCAAAAACCACATATTATGTATTACACAAAAAAACAATTGAAAAAAGGGTTTCAGCTATCCTTAGCGACCCTGAGCGTGGTTTTAATTACCTCTTGTAGTTCTTATGACAATGTAAGCAGTTATGATGATGGTATTTATTCCAGTAAAGTAAGCAAAAAGAGCTCATCTGAACAAAACATGGTATCCTCAAATGACAATGAGCAATATCAGCAGAGCAGTAATGGTGATAACACGAATGAACCAGTAGGTGAAAGTTATTTTGATAAACAAGCTAAGCTAATATCAAAGGCGAGAGAACAGAACAATGATGTTTTCACGAACGTGGACAATTATACCTCTGAAGATTCAACGGCTCAAAAAAAGGACATCGTATATGACGAGCAGAATGACCAACGTTACCAGTCCAATGGTCACGGCGGTTGGGGAACACAAACCTCCAACGTAAACCTCAATGTCTACAACACAGGTTGGGGCTTTAACAACTGGGGTTGGTATGGTGGATTCAACCGACCGTTCAACAGAGGTTTTGGTTTCTATGGACGAAACTTCGGATTTGGTTTTAATAATTGGATCAATCCGGGTTTTGGATTCTATGACCCGTTCTACGGACCCTATTTTGGATATGGATTTGGTCCATATTATGGAGGTTTTGCAGGTTATAACGGATTCTGGTCACCCTATATCTATGGTCGTAACCGCATTGCCTATAATATTGGGCGTCGCAATGGTTTAGCCTACACGAGCTACGGTTCAAGGAGCAGTTACAATTATAGGAATAATGGTGTTCGGTCTAACCTTGATAGAAGAAGCAACCGGTCGAATCAGGACAGAACGAATCGATCGAACCAAAGAAGAGCGGACCGTTCGGATAGGTATGTAAGAAGTTCACGATCTTCTGATAACGATAGAATTAGAAGAAGTGCTCGCTCGAGTGACACCAGATACATTAGATCTGATAACAGAAGATCAATAAGGAATCCCAATGGTGTGAACGCACGTAGAAGTTCCAGAGGTTCAAGATCATCCTACAGAAATTCAAGTAGCATCAGAAGAGCAGGCAACATAAGTAGAAGCTATAGAAGTAACAGGTCTTCAACACGATCAGGGGTAAACAGGTCATCCAATACTTCTTCTTCCCGCTCTTCAGGTGTTAGAAGTAGTTCAAGTACAAGGAGCTCATCTTCATCGAGCAGTTCATCATCCTCATCAAGAAGAAGACGATAACATAAATTCATAAATAGATCTAATATGGGTTCATTAGCGATCAATAAGCTAGAAAAGGCTTTTTATATCCTGATCATAGGTTTGGTCATACCATTTACCACCAAAGGCCAGGGACTTATAGATGCTTTACGTTTCAATAGTACGGATATCAGCGGTACTGGTAGATATGTAGGAATGAGCGGCGCTTTTGGAGCATTAGGTGGCGATCTATCCGCTTTAAAAAAGAACCCAGCTGGATCAGCGGTTTTCCTTACCAACCATGCCTCTCTGGCACTTGACCTTTCCACAGTGACCAATGATGCGACTTTCTCAGGACAGACCACTAAAGAAAGGGGAGCCAGGTTCGATCTTAATCAAGCTGGTTTGATATTCGTATTTGAAACAAACAATGTTAATGCATTAGCTAATAAATTGAGCTTTGGGATCAATTATGATAGGAATAAGAGCTTAAACAACGATATGCTGGTTAGTGGTGTGAACCAACAGTCCATCGATACTTATTTCCTCAACAGAGCGAATGGTAATGCATTAGATCTTTTCATCCCACTTTCCGGGGAATCTCTGGAAGAAAGATATCAATTCCTGGGAGAAACGCAGGGTTTCAGTACGCAGGAAGCTTATCTGGGTTATGAATCCTTCCTCTTTGATGCGGCCGACCCTAATGACCTGGGAAATACGCTCTATGAATCCAATGTGAACGCTAATAGCTTTGATCAGCGTTATCGTATAGAAGAACAGGGTTTCAATTCAACATTGAACTTCAATTTTGGAGCTCAGATCAGGAAAAAGCTCAATGTAGGAGTAAATCTGAACTTGCATGTATTGAACTACGAACGAAACACCCGGTTTAACGAGCGCAACAATGGATCAGGAGAGATCAACGAGATACAATACAACAATTCCCTGTTTACTGTTGGGAGTGGTTTCTCCTTCCAGGTAGGTGCCATCTATACACCCATTGATATGATAAGATTAGGACTAAGTTATCAATCGCCGACCTGGTATAACATAGATGAAGAACTGACCCAGGGCTTGATAACAGATAGTAATGAATTTGGAGAAGCGGCAGCTATACCTCAGATAGTTAATATATTCCCGGATTATAGTTTCCGCAAGCCTGAAAAGCTTACTGGAAGTTTAGCATTTGTCATAGGAGACTCAGGTTTGATCAGCGCAGATTATTCTTATCAGGACCTTAGTCAGACAGAGTTTACATCGAGTGGTTTTTCCGATCTCAACGCTCAGATCAATAATAATCTACAGGAAAGTATCTCTTTAAACCTGGGCGGAGAATACAGGTTCAAGGAATGGAGCTTTCGCGGTGGTTATCATTACAGGCAGAGTCCGCTTAGAAACGATAGGATCATAGGTGATATCAATGGTTTTTCCACAGGAATAGGCTACACGATAAACAAATACACCCGGTTAGACCTTGCCTACAGAAGAAGTTGGCAAGATAGACAGGAAGCGCTTTTACAAACCGGACTGAACCAAGAAGCGGATATTGAACAAATGACGCAGAACTTTGTGGCATCAATGTCCTTTAATTTTTAACGATTCCAATCATTAAATCCATAAAAAACCGCTTTAATTTATAAATCAAAGCGGTTTTATTATGAGTAAATGGAATAATGTATCCTTCTAATACAGGTCCGGATACTTTTGCGGTTTATATTCGTTCATGATGCCATAGACCTTATCAAATACATCTTCTTTAGATGGTTTAGAAAAATAATCACCGTCCGTCCCAAAAGCCGGTCGATGCTCTTTTGCCGTTAAGGTTTCCGGTTTGCTGTCCAGGTATCTGTAAGCATTCTGGTCTTCCAGTATATTTTTCATGATGTAAGCTGAACAACCACCGGGAACGTCTTCATCTACGACCAGTAAACGGCTGGTCTTTTTGATGCTATCCACTATTTCATGTTCCTTATCAAAAGGAATAAGTGAACGCACATCGATTACTTCAACATGTATATCGAAATCCGATAGTTCTTCAGCTGCTTGATGAGCTATCCTTAATGTTGATCCATAAGATACCAATGTAACATCTGTTCCACTTCTTAGTTTTTCTACTTTTCCCAAAGGAGTTTTGAACTCGCCCAGATTTTCCGGCATATCTTCTTTAAGACGATAACCGTTGAGGCTTTCAACGATCAGGGCCGGTTCATCTCCTTCAAGAATGGTATTATAGAAACCTGCGGCCTCGGTCATGTTCCTTGGAACGAGCACATGAACGCCACGCACCAGATTAAGGACGCCGGCCATTGGAGAACCGGAATGCCAGATACCTTCTAATCGATGTCCTCTGGTCCTGACGATCATCGGGGCTTTTTGCTTACCAGCTGATCGGTAATGTAAAGTAGAAAGGTCATCGCTCATGGTTTGCAGTCCATAAAGGAGGTAATCCAGATATTGTATCTCGGCAATAGGTCTCAAACCTCGCATCGCCATTCCTATTCCCTGTCCCATAATGGTGGTTTCCCTAATGCCGGTATCAAACACACGATGTTCGCCGTACTTTTCCTGAAGGCCTTCCAACCCCTGATTTACATCACCGATCTTTCCTGAATCCTCACCAAAGATGACAACCTCTGGATGTTTTTCCAGGATCTTATCAAAATTATCCCTAAGCACGATCCTACCATCTACTTTTTTAGCATCATTCGGATATTCTGGTAAAGTAGCATCTCTATTCATTGGAGAATGATCAGAACGACCATAAAGGAAGGAGCTGTATTCTTCATCCCTTTTTGATCTGAATTCATCGAACCAATTGATAAGTGCACTCCTTTCAGCGGAATCTTCACCAGTAACGTAACGTAAAGCTTTTCTCGCAGATGAAGCCACCAGACTTTTTAACGGTTCATCATCTTCTTTCAATTGCCTGATCAATTCCGCTATCTTATCGGTTGAATGCGTACTTGCCTGAAGGTCCTTTAATAATTGAAGCAGTTCCTTCTTTGCAGACCTTGCGACATCGTTCACCTCTTTCCATGCTTCTTGTTTTCCTTTACGAGCCGCTTTCTTCGCCTGGTTTTCAACTTCCTTGAGTTCGTCTTCGTCGGCCAGTCCGTTCTCTAGGATCCATTTACGCATCTGCGCATTACAATCGTATTCTTTTTCCCATTCTAAGCGCTCTTTGCTCTTGTAGCGTTCATGCGAACCTGAAGTGGAATGACCTTGCGGTTGGGTGACTTCCTGAACATGGACCAGTACCGGAACATGCTGTTCCCTCGCAATATCTTCTGCTTTTTGATAAGCTTCTATGAGCTCAGGATAATCCCAGGCCTTAACGCGGATGATCTCCAAACCATCCTTTTCTTCCGTTCTCTTAAAACCTTCGAGCACCTCTGAGATATTCTGTTTCGTGGTCTGATGTTCCGCATGTACGGAAATACCATATTCATCATCCCAAACGCTGAGCACCACAGGAACTTGCATTACTCCAGCGGCATTGACAGTTTCCCAGAACATACCTTCACTAGTACTGGCGTCTCCTATGGTTCCCCAGGCGATCTCATTTCCTTCATTCGTAAATTTATCAGCTTTTAGGGCTTTATGCTGTCTATATATCTTTGAAGCTAAGCCTAAACCTAAAAGACGTGGCATCTGTCCTGCGGTAGGAGACATATCAGCACTGGAATTGGTCTGCTCCATCAGATTCTTCCATTTCCCGTTCTCATCCAAGCTATGGGTCATAAAATGTCCGCCCATCTGTCTCCCACCGGACATGGGTTCTTTTTCTATATTAGTATTCGCATATAATGCCGCGAAGAATGTTTTTTCGTCCAAATGACCTTGCGCCATGAACAAGGTTTGATCTCTATAGTAACCGGAACGGAAATCGCCATTCCTGAACACCTTGGCTAAGGCGAGCTGTGGCACTTCCTTTCCATCACCAAATATACCGAACTTGGCTTTTCCAGTAAGGACCTCTCTCCTACCCAGAAGGCTACATTCTCGGCTTTTTACCGCAAGCTCATAGTCTTTTAGCACTTCTTTCTTGAATTCTTCGAATGATATATCCTTAGGTTGGCTTAATGTTTTGCTCATAACATATAAATTTGTACGAATATACTAAAAATCAAATTCACTAGTTATTATCATTTATGGTATCTCATTCCGAATAATTTAAAAAATATGCTTTTTTTGATAATTATGTTGTGTATCATTTGATCATTCAATTCCATCGTTCATGGATTCATATTCTGCTTTGCTGTTCTGTCATGTTATTTTTAACTTTTTATCTATCAATTAATGGTCTTCCTGGAATAGGGGAGTTCTTTTCTTACCAGTGTAGTTAAAAACTTATCAATAAAAATAGCATTTATTTTAACGTAATTTTGTTTATTTATAATATTTTTATACATTATTTAATAAAAGACCTCTATGATAAAAAAATATTTGGTATTTATATGTTCATTCAATTTTTTGTTGTGTCTCAATGCTCAATCCAACAAGCAATTGATCGGATATTATAAAAAGGCTTGTATGAGAAATGCGAACAATTCGGACAGCCTGTTTTTTTATGCTGAAAAATTCTTGCTGCTAGAGGACTCATCGGCTCAATATGAAGGTTATTTTGCTAAGGCCTACGCTTACAGGAACAATATGCGGATCGATAGCGCTATGGTCAATTTCCAAAAAGCCTTTGAGTTTGCTACACAAAAGAACGAGAAGTCCAGAGCCGTTAGGATGTCTCTTATTTCAGCTGTAAATGCGGGAGAAAATCAAAAAGCGCTAGAGTATGCAGGACAGTTGTTCCAGTTAGCAGATGAGTATAATGATAGCTTGATACAGGCGAATGCTTATAATCAAAGAGGAATCATCAAAAAGGAAGTAGGTAAGCTTGAAGAAGCGATAGCAGATTATGTAAAAGCTTCTGCCATATATGAAAAGTTGGATAAACCCGCGATCATTAATGTCCATACGAATATCGCCATCGCCTACGATATTTTAGGTCAGGAGGACCTGGCACTTTCGTGGTTTAAGAAAGCCTATGAACATGCCGTCGTATCCAATAGTGAACGACTACTGATAAGAGCTACGAACAACCTGGCCAATCATTACAAGTCCTTACATGACATAAAATCCAGCAAGGCCTATTATAAGCAGTTGTTAAGCAAAAAAGAACAGCTAAATGCTTATTATCTGACGCTCCTGTATCAAAGTCTATCTGAAATTGCCCTACAAGAAGGTGACCTTTTTAATGCTCAGCAATATCTTTCTAAAGTAGAACCGCTGGTATTGGCCGGCGATAATATAGAAAGGAAAATTCAGTTCTACAGTGTAACGGCACGATATCATAAAGCTCAAAAGGCATATGGTAAAAGTTCAGCTGAACTGGACTCAGCGATATTTTACGCTGAAAAACATCGACTTCCTAACCGATTAGTTCCTCTTTATTTACGCAAAGCTGAACTACACAAACAATTAAAGGCCTATCAGCCAGCAGCTGCCAGCTTTGAACGTTATGTTAAATTAAAGGACAGCCTTCAGGACAAACAAGAAGTAGAGGTTATTCAGGAAACGCTGAGCAAATATGAGGTGGCTCAAAAAGAAGATACGATCAAAACCTATTTAGATCGTGAACGAGACCTTATTAATAACTTATATTTTACCGGTGGTCTGGCAGTGTTCTTTTTAATTGGTGGCATCTTTTCCTTTAAAAGATACCGATCCACCAAAGTAAAACAACTTGAAGTTGAACAAAGGTCCAAAAAACAAAAAAGCGAGCTAAATCAACTACAACAGGAACTACAGCAACAAAACCTGGAAAAAAAGATAAAACTGAAGAACGATCATCTTATCAAATGCAATGAACTGCTCTATGTAAAGAGCGAAGGGCATTATTTAAACTATTACACTGATAAAAGGGATCGACCTTTAGTGGAAAGGCAGAAAATAAGTGCGGCCAGGGAAGCGTTAAATAAACATGGCTTTGTGAGAACACATCGATCCTATATCGTCAATGCTCAAAAGGTCAAAGCTGTACATTCTGATACTATAGTACTGGAACAAAATATTGAAATACCCTTTTCAAGAACCTATAAACAAAAATTAAAGCAAAAAAAGCATCCTCTGGTGTCTTCCTAAGGAAATATTGCTTTTTTGATTATCCTCAACACTGCTGTTTAATAGAAAATAGGGCAAGGTATTCTCTATTGTTAGGGTTCGCCCATTTTTAATACTTTTTACATACGATAATGTATTTTCTCATATACTAAGACTAAGTTCAGCAGGACCATCATTGTAATTCTAAAGGTCTCGAAATAAAAGCAGGTATTGTAAAGCTAAGTAAACCCACAAAGCAAGTCTAGATCATTAAAATAAAGGCCTATCCCTATTAAACTAACATCTGTGTCCTGCGGATCATTTTTGATCATGCTCCTCCTAAAGTAACCACCTTGGTCTGGACATCTTCATTACGCATATATATTCCTAAAGATGATAGCTAAGATAATCTCGGGATAGCTATTAATATGTAGGGGATTTATCAATATAGATGCTTTCAGTTTAGGTTGTTCGGTTACTCATGTCGTTATTCAGGTCGTTCATGACAAAATGATACAAGCCTGTGGTTTTTCTTTATAACATTGCCTTAACGTTTTACATCCAAAATAAAAAACATTATGAAAAAAGTAAATTCAATTATCAGAACAAAGATTCATCAATTAACAAAAACTTCGCTTATCTTATTAATGATTGTATCTATCATCTCATGTGAAAATGAGGATGATAATGTTTCCAACTCTCAATTAGCTGAAGACTATCTCAATGCTGATGCTGTTAATGCTTTAAGAGATATGGGATTTCCCATTTATGATGGCGAAGAGCCACCAATGCTGGAAGGAACTTATTTAGCGGAGTTAGTGCTTCAAAACACAACCGTTCCTAATGACGGTGCTACTCCAGGAACAAGATTTCCAGACTGGAAAGTTAGGTTTAGTAATCAATCTGGAACTGATGTGTTTGTTGAGGAGTTTGAGGATGCTTCTTCTACAACGGGCGAAGGATATGGTGCTTTGATAATTGGCGAGACGAACTTAGGTGGAACATCAAACTTCACCGTATTGTTCAGACAAAGTCTGGTAGATGGAACTGGACATTCTTACACTAGCATTAGGGCGATATCCGGTGATGCATTTATAAACCCAAATGATGGCGAGACTTTGCGAATAATAGACTTTGAACTAGCCACCTTAATGCTGGATAATAATGGTAACCCTAATGGCAACCTGCTACCAAATAATTCTGGTAGATTGTTTAACGATGAAAGTGGTGACGCGGTAAGAATAGAGTAAGATCATATTTCATTTATACCGTTTTTTAGGTCATTCAAGACACAGTACCGGTTAATAATATATTATCATTCGACAATAAATTAAATATATCAACCTTAATTAACCAATCTATTATGAAAAAACTTAGCTTTTTAATCTTATTAATTTCGGTACAGGCATTTTGTCAAACCAGTGTCGAAACTTCACCGCCTAAAACAGTTGAAGAAGTTCTTAATTTTAACCGCCAGGCCACGGGAAGTGATGAAGATCTCAATAAACTGGAAACAAACCAATAAAATTTATATGTTATGAAAAATTCTTTATTTACGATAAGCTTAGTTCTATTTACCTTACAAATTGCTGGACAAAGTTTTACTAGAAGCCAGGTATATGATGATTTGACTCTGCTCGGTCAAAACACACGATCGTTACTTTTTGACCATGATAACGATGGTGACGATGATATCATTTGTTATGGAGGAACCGGCGATTCAAGAATAATAATCTTTGAAAACAATAATGGAGCCTTTGATTCTTCTTTTGTTCTTTATGATAACAATTCATCGATTGACAATGTACTATCATTAGATTTTAATAATGATGGGAATCAAGACCTAATTGTCAATGAATCTGGAAACGTCATCACATTTGAAAATGTGGGTAATGGAAGTTTCCTTCAAGCAGATCCTGGAACCTTTAGCCCTTCATTGTCAGATAATGTGAAAAGCATGGATGTTAACCATGATGGAATTAGCGATCTATTGGATCCGGATTCTTCTAATATGATATGGTATGAAGGCCTTGGTAATGGAAGTTTCAACACTTCGGGTAGCATATTATTTACTGCAGATAACCCTTTTTCACGATACGAGGTCATTGATATGGACAACAACGGAACTCAAGAAATAGTAGTTATCGATACTGTTCAGGACATTGCGAAGATATATTATGACGCAGGATCGAACAGTTACACGATGGGTGAAACATTCTCGATTCCCTCATTCCTTGGAGGGTATTCATTTTCTGATTTCAACGATGATGATTGGGTAGATTTTGCATGCGCCAATCTATCTAGTGAAAGTGTGGTAATCATTTGGAATGATCAGACTAACAATCTCAACACATCATCAGTTATTAAAGATTATTCTTCCATGTCCAATGAGGCAAGCGGTTCAGTGGGAAGTTTCGACTTTGACAATGATGGTGACAATGAACTACTGATCGGTGAGGAAACTGGTAATACGGCCACAAGTGGTATCATTATGTTAAACAATGGAAACCAGAGTTTCGTTCAACATTCAGAGATGCTTATTGGTGCTGACTGGGATCAAAATGACAAGAACATGTTCTTCTCTGACTTTGACCAGGACGGCAAGTTAGATGTTCTTACCGCTAATTTGGATGATAGCGACGTCATCGTTCATAGGCAAAACAATAATAATGGCTTTTTACCGCCTTCTTACCTAAACCATTATTTTGAGGGGATTCACAGTTTCGATATTCTAGATTATAATAATGACAACAATCTGGACCTCGTCACAGTGACCAACGCAAACGGAGGTAAATTAGAGGTTGCCTATGGTAATGGAAATAATGAATTTACAAACAGTGACGTGCTCATTGATAACCGTACTGCTTATGGAGCAAAAGGTTCGCAATTAACTTTCTGGAATAATAATAACGACCGAGACCTTGTGTTCAGTTCAGGAAATAAAGTTTACGTCCATTTAGATTATGAAACCAACGATGATACCGTAGTTGAATTATTTACAAGTAATCCATCAAGTTCGTTTGGAACTATTGGTTATATAAATGATGTTCAAAGAATTTTCACCATTAAAGACATAGATAACGATGGTGATAATGATCTGCTCATCCCTCAATCAAGCAGTAATCCTATTGGCACTAATAGCACTTTTTTTTGGATTGAAAATACGGGAAATGCCACTTATAACGTACGCTCAATCGATTCAGGTTTCTCAAGATACCTATTACTTGATGTGGACATTGATGGTGACCAGGACTTTATAGGTTCAAAGTCTGGTGGAGGAGGAACTGAGTATGTGTTTTACAAAATGGATGCGAGTACTAAAACCTTCAATGAATACCTGACAATTCCATTCACTGAAAACATCACCAGTGTTCAATTTACATCAGGTGATATAGATGACGATGGTGATGAAGATATTGTAACGAGCGGTATAAAGTGGCTGGAAAATGATGGAGCAGGCAACTTTGCAGCTCCGGCAGATCTGCTTACGGGTTATAATACAGTCTCAAATGTAGTAGTTGATGATATTGACAATGATGGGCTTGTAGACGTTATTACTAATGTCAGTGGTTTTCAAAGCCAAAAAATAGCTGTACTTTTTAACCAGGACAATAATGTGTTTTCGCCAATGAGTCAGGAATTGGAAATCAGCATCTCAAGTCAACAAACAATTGCAACAGCTGACTTTAACGACAATGGTTTTAAAAGTATTATTGTTGGAAGTGCTGAAGAATTTGGTTGGACTCCTATCCTGTTCAACTTCTGTATAAACACGGAAAACACGATAGATTTAGATATATGCTCAGGAGATTCTTATACGTTTGCCGATGGCAGCGTGCAAGATAACATTACCCAAGATGTAACTTATGTTTCTACTTTAACAGGTCAAGCTGCAAATGGTTGTGATGTTATTGTTACTGAAAATATTACCGTGATTACAGTTTCTGATGTAACCACCACCACAACTAATGAAACGATCACCGCCAACAATCCGAATGCTACTTATGTTTGGTTAGATTGTGATAATAATTTTGCACCTATTCCAGGAGAATCAGGACAATCCTTTACAGCAACCGAAAATGGCAATTATGCTGTTGAAATCACCGAAGATGGTTGTGTGGAAGTTTCTGAATGTGTTACAATAACCACTTTAAGTATTAAAGACAGTAGCTTGAACGAACAAGTTTCTGTATATCCAAATCCAACGTTAGGAAATTTAAATATTGATTTGTATAGAACACATCAAAATGTTCAAATTGTGGTTAGAAATATTACTGGACAAAAAATAATGTCCAGGGTTCTTATAAACACAAGCAATGCACAGTTGAATTTAGCCCAGTTGGAAAGTGGGTTTTACTTTTTAGAAATTCATGTTGATGAAAATACTTTAACAAAAAAAATTATAAAAAACTAGAATGATCAATTAATAGAAATAACATAAATATTTTTGCGTTTTTTTGTGAATTAGGATCAAAAAATATTTTAACTATACTAATAGTATATTTGATAAATAAACTCTTCGCCAAAATCCTCAAATGGTTTATCATTTTATTCTCGTTGTGGGCTTTCATGCCACAGGTTAAAGCTACCTGCGCAAAAGTGTACGAGTTATATATTTTACCATCCAAACCACAGTTTTTATGATCATCCTTATTTCACTATCCGTACACTGAGACTTCAGCACGTCAAGTATGGGAAAATCAGGATGATAATAATTCTTTACAACCAACCAAAAGACTTGTAGGAATTAACGAAAAATATGGAACTTAAGCTTTTCTTATCGTCAAAAATAGTAAGATCCAGTATAAAAAATCTATGCTGATGGCTACGACGACTTTTATATGTCAAATGGTGCGTTTCAAGACTTTGTTACTGATCCTACCGGAAGATGGATCGATCGGGCGTTAAAAGAAAATCCGCTTAGCGATGGCAATACCGCCTATGAAGTATTGGTCAAAGTCGATGTACGCGGATTAAGCGCATTTTTAATCAACTAAAATTTTATTCAATGAGAGCTATACTTACGCTGCTGATCTTGATATCTTATTTATCAGTTACCGCACAAGCTAAAAAACCTACTTTAATGGTCGTGCCCAGCGATAATTGGTGCGTTCAAAACGGCTATACCATGACCTTTGAAAATCAGGGAATCACAGAAACCATTCCTGATTATACACGTGCATTTCAGGAAAATGTTGATCTCTTACTGGTGGTGAGCAAAATTAACGGCTTGATGGCCGAACGTGACTTCCCGCTAAAGAATATGGAATCAGTGATTAAAAACATCAATTCAACCAATGCGCTTGATGCGATGCGAAGCAGTAAAAGCGGCGGAGCAGCTGTCGCAGAAAGCCTGGTTGATCAATTGCTGGATCAGGTTAAAGCTGATATTATCATTCAGCTCACCTGGACGGTGAATACCAATGGACCCAAAAAATCAGTCACCTTTAATCTTCAGGGGTTAGATGCCTATTCTAATAAACAAGTCGCCACGGCTGCCGGTACCGGAGCGACTAGTTTTTCAGTAGAATTACTAGTATTGTTAGAAGAAACGGTTCAATCGCTTAAGAACTATCGGGAAGTAACGCTGGCAAACGCTCAAAATCAGCCGCAAACAGTTACATATAATGTTCGTGGATGGTGGTGAAAGGCATTTATCATCTTGTCTTACTTTACTGTTTTATAAATAAGTTATTGCGTATTGATATTCTGAGCACTTAGACAAAGTTTCGTTTAATTTAAATAATGCAGCTGTATTTTGACTTCTTGAATTGCAAGAAAACTTTCCTGATTTAACATTAATTACACTTTAAGTGTAACAAGCGCGTTCATATATTTCATAATTTTGGTTTAGTTAGTTAGTTAGTTATTCAATTTTATGGAACGATCAATAAACAGCTTTCTGCCTTTTAAGCTTGGCGGAAAAAAAGAGAACAACCGAGACCATTTCCAGTATAGGCTATTACAGCAATTTGGTCACAGCTCTTGTTATAGAAAGTTGATGGAAAACTTTGATAAAGACATAATAATACTGGAAAACACTTCATTGAACCATCAGTTTTATGCTACGCGCACAAAGAGCCTGATGAAAAGATATGGTAAACCCTTGTACAATATATCGCACAAACACGGGGAACATCGTATCAGGATACTTTTTTACAAGCGGATCATAGAGGACCAAAAGGTCAGGCTGGAATTCCATTTTTGCGATGATAAATTATTTTACTATAGTTATACTTTCCCTTATTTATCCGATGAGGAAAAAAACAAGTTCATGGATCAAATTGGAAAAAAATACGGACTGGACCAAACTGATCTAAAGGTAAAATGCATTGAGGATCCAGATGGTATCAGATTGCACTTATCCGATAGTTTGGGACTTTGCTTAAAGTATCTGGATAATAATGCCGCTTTTCTGGACTTTCTTAAACATCATAGGTTTAATAATGGAAGTACCAGATCCAGCATTAGTAAAAAACTCAATGATCTGAGCCATTTATTTTAGCCTGGAACATTGTTAAGTCCTGGATATATTATCATCCATCAGACATTATTAGATACGTTTGGAAAGCCGTAAGCTTCGTTAGACCTGACTTGGTAAGGTCGACCTTCCACAAACCAAAAAACTTGCTTATCTTAGCGTTCGTTTATATTAAAAAGAATGGTGAATAAGCATTTTAAGAACTGGAACGAGATCAAGACCAATGATAGTTGGGCCCTTTTTAAGATCATGGGCGAATTCGTCTATGGATTTGAGAATATGAGCAAGATAGGTCCCTGTGTGTCCCTATTCGGTTCCGCGCGGTTAAAACCCGGCTCGAGATATTATGAACTCGCAACAAACGTGGCTCATAAAGTAGTAGACCAGGGATATGGTATTATTAGCGGTGGCGGTCCCGGCATTATGGAAGCAGCAAACAAAGGAGCTTTTGAAGGTGATGGAACTTCCGTGGGACTCAACATAGACCTTCCGTTTGAACAAAATGACAACCCTTATATAGATAGAGATAAAAATCTTTATTTCGATTATTTCTTTGTTCGCAAAGTGATGTTCGTAAAATATGCGCAGGGATTCATTGTCATGCCAGGTGGATTCGGTACTCTAGATGAATTGTTTGAAGCCCTGACCTTGATACAAACCCGGAAGATAAACAAGTTCCCGATCATCCTGGTAGGCAGGGAATTCTGGCAGGGACTCATAGATTGGGTAAAAAAAATGGTCTGTGACGAATTTCAAAATATCGATCCGGAAGACCTTGACCTTATCCAATTGGTCGATAATGAAGATGAAGTGGTTCAAATATTAGATGATTTCTACAAAGAATTTGAACTCAGCCCTAATTTTTAGTAGAACGCCTAATTATTGAAGATGAACGTACGATCCTTTTATATCGGATTGATGTTATTGGTCGTAACATCAATGAACGCTCAAGACGAGTTCAAACTGATGACCTATAACCTCCTGGACTTCCCCGAAGCTCCACCGGATAACCGGGAACTGATATTGAACGATATACTGGCAGAAGTGGATCCTGACCTACTACTGGTGCAAGAACTACAAACGCCAATGGGCGCAGACCTGATCCGTGACTTTTCCTTTAATTATACGACCAAGGACTTTCAGGCTGCTGATTTTGTCTTTAACACTTCCGGTGGCAATGACCTCAACCAGCTCCTGTTCTATAATGCTGATAAGTTCGAACTTCTTAGCACTGACCAGATCGGCACTTCACTTAGGGACATCAATTATTATAAGTTAAGATTAAACACAGCCGGAGCCTCGACTGCTCCAGTGGACATCCATGTCTTCATCGCTCATCTTAAAGCAAGTCAGGGAAGTTTCAATGAACAATGGAGGTTCGATATGGTCCAGGAATTCACGAATTTCCTTTTCACCTTGCCCGCTGATGCCCGCGTGATATTTGGTGGCGACATGAACTTCTATTCCGGGAATGAAAGTGCGGTACAGCAATTGATCATAGGCAATACACCTATTCCGGTCTTCGATCCTATCGACCAATTAGGTAATTGGCATACAAACCCTTCTTTTGCCGACATCCACACGCAGAGCTCCCGACAGGACAACGCGCCGTTCAATGATTTTGGGGCCGGCGGCGGATTAGATGACAGATTTGACCTTTTCTTCCTGTCCGATAATTTACTGGACGGAACACAAACGGTCTATTACCAGAACGGAAGCTATCAGGCCATAGGCAACAACGGGAACTGCTATAACGACAACATCAATGCGAGCAGCTGTTTTGGTGTTTTTGACCAGTCATTACGCGATGACCTTTACAATATGAGCGATCATTTGCCCGTTGTAATGACCATGAACACCACGGAAGATTTTTTAAGTATGAAAGCTCCTGGTTTAAAAGAACTTGTCACTTTCCCGAACGGGAACATAGCAGATGGATCGATGATGATAAGATATGATGAGCGGATCATAGGTGAAAACCTAAGGTCAACTGTTTACGATGGACTTGGGAAAAAGATGAATGAGCATCGCCTAGATAGCAGGAATCACAGCATGGATGTTTCCAGCTGGAGTTCAGGTATATACTACCTAAAAGTAGCATCTTTCCCAGATGCGGTGAAATTCGTAGTAAATTGATCAGGCAATATCTATTTATCTTATCGATACTTTGCGGGCTGGTAAGCAGTCTTTCCGCACAGCATCAGATAGATGCCCGTGTGGAGATAAGTGATGACCTTAGGAACTGGGAGATCGGTCAAAAGATCGTGTTCGTTAATCATACGGGCAAGGAACTCTCGGCTATCTACCTTTATAATTGGCTAAACGCATTTTCCGACAAGGAAAGTCCGCTGGCAGAACGTTATGCGGAAGAGTTCGTTAGGAAATTCCATTTTGCTACTGCCAAAGAACGCGGTGGTACCTTTATAGAAAATATATCGGTAGGAAAACAAAATGCAGATTGGCAAAGACCTCAGGGACATCCTGATATCATCAGGATCGATCTACAAGAACCATTGGCGGTAGATGAAAAGATCGATATAAGGCTTAAGTACGAGCAGCGGATACCGGAAGCTAGATTTACCGGTTTTGGTTACGAAGACCAGCGAATATCCGCCCGTTATTGGATGATCAAACCGGCGGTATTCCAGAAAGATTGGCTTTTGTATGGTCATAAGAACCTGGGCGACCAACCTCAACAGAAGAACGAATACGACATCCGTTTCGTCTATCCGCAACCTTATCAATTGACCTGTTCTTTTGAAACCTTGAAAACGCTTAAAGAAAATGGAGCGAAAAGGGAGACGCTGGTAGGTGGAAATATCGTGGATACGCAGGTGTACTTATCTGCCTATGATGATTTTGAGACCATCATCACGGACCATGGAACAGTGAAGACGAACCTGATAAGCTCCGATCTTTCCCCGGACGTAAGAACGCTCATCATTGATAGGGTCATGCGGTTCCTGCATCAAGAACTGGGAAAATATCCGTTCAAGGATCTGGTGGTGGCTAAGGCAGATTATGACTTTTCGCCGGTCTATGGATTGAACCAGCTGCCCGACTTTCTAAGACCTTTCCCGGACATCTTCCAGTATTCCATCAAGTTCTTTAAGACCGCATCAAGAAAATATCTCAAGAACAGCTTGTTGATCAATAACCGGCAAGACCAATGGATGCTAGATGCTGTTCAGATCAGCCTGATGAACGAGTTTGTAGAGCAGGAATTCTCCAATATCAAATTGCTGGGCAGCATAAGCGACTTCCCGGTGGTCAACTGGTCCCACGCGGCGGAAATGGACTTTAATGACCGATATCTTTTCCTGTGGCAGACGATGGCCCGAAAGAACTACGATGAAAGGATCAATAAGGAACAGGATTCCCTACTCAGGTTCAATCAACGGATCACTAATACGTACAAGGCCGGACTGGGCATTCAGCTCCTAAAGGAATACACTTCAGCTAAAGAAATTGCCCGATCCATTAAAGCAATTTATCAAAGAGAACGTTCCAGTCGCCTGGACCAAACGGAATTCAGAAGACATTTTCAAAAGAACACCGATGCGAACATAGCCTGGTTCTTTGATGGATACATCAACTATGATAGACCGGTCGACTTCTCGATGAAAAGCGTCCAAAGGATAGGTGATTCCCTTAGTGTTCAGGTGGAGAACAAAGCCGGCATCCACTTACCGGTAAAGTTGGTCCAGCTCAAGGATAAAGCAATCATCGCTGAGAAATGGATCCGTCCTTTTAAAGGAGAGAAAACCGTCATGGTCAAGAACCATGATGCAGATAGAATAGGCATTAATAGCGAGATCTTGATACCCGAAAGTTACATGCCCAACAACTTCAAAGCGGTGACCAAACTTACCCGAAGACCGTTCCAACTTAGGATATTTGAGGATATCGAGGATCAATACTACAGCCAACTCTTCGTCATTCCTGAATTCACGTACAACCTTTATGACGGTATCAGTTTAGGTACGAAATTGTACAATACGTCCATATTACCAAAGAACCTGAGCTATAAATTATCGCCTAAGTTGGGATTGAACAGCAATGCGCTGATCGGTTCTGCCGCGGCGGATTATCGCCATTTTTTCAACGATAAGGAAAAGTCCGCCTTCTATGCACAAATAGGAGCTAACTTCTCACGTTTTTCCTATGATTTTGACCTTTTCTTCCGCCGATACTCTGGCTTCCTGAACATCGTTTATCGCGATAGTGATTACCTGCGGGATAATGAACGCCATGTATTAGGCTTAAGGACCATCAATATAGATAGGGACCGCGACCAGAGCAATGATGTGGACGAACCGGACTTTAATGTGGTCAACTTACAGTATGCCTTTTCCAACAAGAACCTGGATAGATATGTTACCGCTTTTGCGGATTATGAAGTTGCTCAAAAGTTCAGCAAAGTATCATTTACGGCTTCTTACAGGAAGTTATTTGAAAGTAACCGTCAGATCAATCTTCGCTTCTTTGGAGGTTTGTTCCTGTTCAATGACTCGCGCGATTCCGATTTCTTCTCCTTCGCACTGGATCGTCCTACCGATTATCTATTTGATTACAACTACTATGGAAGAAGCGAAGAAACAGGCCTTCTTAGCCAGCAGTTTATTTTTGCAGAAGGTGGTTTTAAATCCCAGTTACAACCTGCTTTCGCTGACCAGTGGATCACCACGTTGAATGCAAGTACAACCATCTGGAACTGGATATTTGCTTATGGTGATGCCGGCTTTGTGAAGAACAAGGGAGAAAGTGCTGAATTCTTGTATGATAGTGGAATTAGACTGAACCTCGTGGAAGAGTATTTTGAACTGTTCTTTCCGATCTATTCCAGTAAAGGATTTGAGCTAGAACAACCTGATTATCAAGAGAATATTCGGTTCATCGTGACACTGGACGTTCAAACCTTATTGGGCCTTTTTAAAAGGAAGTGGTATTGAAGTATTTTAAATTCTATACTATCGATTTTGAATTGTGAAATTCGTTTAATAAAATTGATCGTTTTAGAGAGCAATTAATAACTTATAAAGGGTCATATTATTCCGTACCTGAACGTACAGTATTCAATATTAACTCCTGGGATCAACAATTTATCCTTCCTATTGGAGTGTTTTTCATCATCCAATAAAATTATAAGACTGCTTTTCGCCAAGCTAAGCTCCTGTTCAGGTACAGCCTTTTAGGATAATGCTTCCCCGATGATCCCACTAATCAGGAACAGCAAAAGAACCGCTTCAGCATTCAGCGAAAAAAGTGATCAATAAGTTTTCATTGTTGTCCGATTTAAAATTCATAAAACCCATGCTTTGTACTCATAATGAACGATTTGAGATCTTAATTTTATAATACCTTGCTATAGTACAAGATCGATAGAACGCTGATAAGTTACTTTTTTTATGTTTATATAATTGATAATGAGATGTTTAAATTTTATCTAAAATCTCATATCTAAAATCTCATATCTTAGTCGGACACGACTAATTTTTAATATTATTCAGTATTAGCAATATTAAGGATCTTAGTGATGTTAATAGATCGTATTTTTATTTATTGAAGTTTTTCCAAATATTTTGAATTTTAGAATTTAGTATCTAAATATAAATTGGCTTGCATAATTTCGTTTTTAGCTAAGGGTAAACTATTTTCTATTCCCAGGTTCATCCTTTAGCTCCTCCACATCAGGATTGAGCTCCTTTTTCTTCTTTTCTATTTTTTTCTTTCGTTTGGCATCTTGTTTTTCAACCTTGTTCTTAAAGATCCGTTTGCCTTCATGGAGGTCATCATATCGATAGGAAACGCCAAGACCAACATACCAGCGAGCCGGTGTATCACGGAAATTCACCATAAATGATGCATCTAATTGTAAGTCATCGAATAAAAGATAACCCGCGCCAGCCCGAACTATCTCATCACTATAGAGATCGTTGATAATGAACTGGAATTCCGTAAACAAGGCGATATCAGGAGAAATGGTATGCGTTAAAGTAAAAATCCCTTCATAGCTGGGAAAATCCGTGGTGAACTTATCTGCTATAAAGTTCATCACAAACACCCAATTCTTATAATTGTTTTGTGTAATAATCCCTAACCTGGGCGATAAAAAAGGTTCTTCCTGGAATTTAAAAGGGTTATCGCCAAACAATAAATTTGCACCGGCATAAGCTGAAACAGACGGTATCAGGTCATCCCACTGGAACGTGTTTTCTGCTTTCCAACTGATCACATTAGGACCTTCCAATTCTTTTTGCAGGTATCGGTCGTATATCAAATACTTAGCTCCCAAAGTGTTCCGCCTAAAGTTCCTGTTACTGAACTCATCAGATGATAAGCCTCTTGATATCATTACGTTTTCACTGGCGTAAGTTCCATCTAAAAGTATCTCTAAACGTTCATAGTACAAACCATACCGCAAACTGTAGTCCACATCAAAAATATCTTTCTCCCGGTTCAAAAGGTCGTGCTCATCATTGCCATAACGAAACCCCATTTCGCCTTGTATGACGTTCGTTCCTACGGAATACGCACCATAGGAGAATCCGGGCCTGTTGGAATTTATCGTTTCCGTATATTGCGCTAAGCTTGAGAAAGCTACTAAGAAAAACACCGCAAATGACAAGATCTTGAACATGAATTTGATTTTATGCCAAATATAGGTTATTTGATATTTTCTAAGGCTTTTTAAGTTTACAGATGCATCAGTTTGCTACATTTGTACTTTTAAATACTAATTTATCTTGTACACATTTTTGATCATCATATTGGTCATGGTCATCGGTTATTATCTGTTAAAGCGGTTCTGGCCGGTCATCATTAGGTTTGCCCTAAAGAAGATGCAGCAAAGGATGCAACAAAAGTACGATCAGGCTCAGAGACCCAAGCAAAACTATAGTGAAAAACATTACCGCCAAAAGCAAAAGAACAATACCGATCATTTAGGCGAATATGTAGATTACGAGGAATTAGACTGATCAATATGGACATAAAAAAAATAAGTTATCGTTTCCTGCCTGTTATCGGGTTCATAATTGTCGCTTTGGCCTTTTTTTATCCAGTATTACAGGGAAAGGTCATCTACCAAAGTGACATTGCTCAATATATTGGCATGTCAAAACAGATGAAGGAATATCAAGAAGAAAACAAAGACCATCTCTACTGGACGGACCGCGCTTTTGTAGGTATGCCAACGTATCAACTCGGCGCAGAATTCGATCATAATTATGTAAAAGAGTTCGATCGTTTACTCAGATTCCTACCTAGACCGGCAGATTATCTCTTTCTATATTTCATTGGCTTATATATATTGTTGCTGGTGTTCAAAGTAGATTACAGGATCGCGTTCATAGGTGCACTGGCCTTTGGGTTCTCTACTTATCTGATCGTTATCTTACAAGTGGGTCATAATTCAAAAGCACATGCCATTGCCTATATGCCGTTGGTTATCGCAGGTATTGTGAGTGTCTTCAGAAAAAATTATATCCTGGGTGGTTTAGGTCTTGCCCTGGCGGCGGCATTGGAAGTTTCAGCCAATCATTACCAAATGACCTATTATTTGTTGTTCCTGGTCATTATTCTGGGCATTATTTACCTGGTCGATGCGATAAAACACCATACGCTGCCTGATTATTTAAAGTCGATCGGAATCATGCTTATCGCTGGTATCATCGCTTTGAGTGCAAATTCCACGCGATTACTGTCCACTATGGAATATACGGAGCAAAGTACGCGCGGACCTTCGGCTCTGGCAGATACTTCAAAGAACGACGATCGGACCTCCAGCGGATTGACCTACGAGTATATCACCAGTTACAGTTACGGTATTCTGGAAAGTTTTAATCTTTTCATTCCCAACTTTATGGGCGGCTCCAGCTCGCAGTCCTTTGATAAAGAATCTGAGATCTACGATCAGTTCATCCAGATGGGAGCTTCACCGGCACAAGCTCAACAATACGCAGATCAAATGCCGGCCTATTGGGGAGATCAGCCTTATGTGGCCGCTCCGGCCTATATTGGTGCTATCGTCATATTCCTTTTCGTACTGGCATTGTTCCTGGTTCAAGGAAAACATAAATATTGGATCGTTGCCACTTCCCTACTCGCTTTGTTGCTTTCCTGGGGCGATAATTTTAGTAGTTTAACCCGATTCTTTATTGATCATTTACCACTGTATGATAAGTTTAGAGCAGTATCTTCCGTTCAGGTGCTGATCGAGCTTTGTGTCCCTTTGATGGCATTTATAGGTCTCCATCGATTCTTTTCTGCTACAATAGAAAAGTCAGACAAGTTAGAGGCTTTAAAAAAAGCGAGCATCATCATAGGCGGGATCATTGTTTTTTTTCTGGTCTTTGGTACATCATTTCTTGATTTTTCCGGTGCTTCAGACCAGCGACTAATACAACAACAAGGCGGTCAGCAGTTTGTTGACGCACTCAAGGATGATCGTCAATCGCTCTTTTATTCCGATACTTTGAGGAGCTTGATGTTCATTGCCATCATAGCAGGAATGCTCTGGCTTTATGTAGTTGAAAGGATCAAGAAAAGCTCAGCCTTCATCATCACAGGTATTTTAGTGGTCATCGATCTGGCCGCAGTAGACTATCGTTATGTCAGCGAAGATGATTTTGTAAGAGAAAACCGGATGGAGCGACCATTCCAGCCCACTAAAGCCGATAAGATGGTAATGGACGAAGATGGAAGGTTTCGAGTCCTAGACTTTACCACGAATCCGTTCAACTCAGCTCGTGCTTCCTTTTTCCATTATTCGGTTGGAGGTTATCATGCAGCCAAACCCGGCAGGATACAGGACCTTTACGATCATCATATCAGTCAGGGAGACCAGGAGGTGTTGAACATGCTTAACGTCCGCTACATATTGATGCAGAATCAGGGCAAGAACATGGCGCAACCTAATCCTGATGCTTATGGTAATGCCTGGTTCGTTGATTCGATAAAATTCGTATCGACGAACAAAAAGGCGATAGAAAGTTTAGCCAGGACCGATCTGAAAACAACTGCAATAGTCCATGATCAATGGCGATCACAGTTGGATTTCCAACCGATACAAACTGATCCTAAGGCAAGTATAACTCTGATCGACCATCAACCTAACAAGCTCATTTATGAATATAATGCAAATACGGACCAAATAGCGGTCTTTTCAGAAAATTACTATCCACATGGTTGGGAAGCTCATATCAATGGAAAGGAAGTAGCTCATTTTAGACTTAACTATAGCTTACGCGGACTTCAAGTACCAAAGGGAAGCGGAACCATAAGCTTTACCTTTCATCCACAGGTGGTGAAGACCGGTGAGAACATTAGTTTAGCAGGTTCATTAGTATTTGTCATCCTATTAATAACTGGTGGAGTTTACATATATAGAAAGCGGAATCGCTCATGAAAAAAGTACTGATCATCACTTATTACTGGCCGCCAGCAGGTGGTCCTGGCGTTCATCGGTGGTTAGCCTTTGCTAAATACCTACTTGAAAATGACTATCAACCCATCGTGGTCATTCCTAAAGATCCGCAATATCCTATTACGGATGATTCGAACTTACGGCAAATTCCTAAAGGAGTAGAAACCCTGGAAGTTCCCATTTTCGAACCTTATGCAATCGCGGGGAAATTGTCTCCAGGTTCCACGGCCAAGAATAAGAAAGGCATCATAGATGATGCTCATCATCAGTCATTTGTTCAACGCTCCATGCTCTACATCAGAGGAAATTATTTCATTCCCGATGCTCGAAAATTCTGGATAAAACCGGTAGTAAAGAGGATCAGGAAATACCTTGAGACGAATAAAGTATCGCGAATGATCACCACAGGACCGCCGCATAGTGTGCATTTGATCGGGAAAAAGCTCAAAAAGGAATTTTCACAGATTCATTGGCTCGCCGATTTCAGGGATCCCTGGACCAACATCAGCTATCACGATCAGCTTAAAATGAAAACCAAGACCAGGAAAAAACACAAGGAATTAGAACAAGAGGTCCTGGATTCCGCTGATCAACTGATCGTCACCAGTCATCAGACGCAACAGGAGTTCCAGGCGAAGACAAAAACGCCGGTAGCACTCATTACAAACGGCTTTGAACCTACTGAAGCATCAACAGAAGATGCACTTACGGACAACTTCTCCCTACTCCATATCGGTTCCCTCCAAAAAGGTAGAAATCCCAGGGTTTTGTGGGAAGTACTAAAAGAACTATCGGATAAGGACAAGAAATTCCATGAGTTCCTGGAAATACAGCTTATAGGAAGTGTTAGCGATGACATCCGTAAATCTATCAGGCATTATGATCTAAGGCAATACACGTATTTTAATCCACAGATAAGTCATCAGGAAGCTTTAGAAATGCAGCGAAGGTCCATGATACTTTTGCTTATAGAAGAGAACAGCATCCAAAAGTCAGGTATCATACCGGCCAAGTTCTTTGAATATCTTCATGCGAAGCGACCTATTATTGCGATCGGCCCGGAAAACTGGGATGTAGCTAAATTGATCGATGAAACCAGAAGTGGTCATTTCTTTCATTATCAGGATAAATCCGATTTAAAAAGATATATTGCAGAAGCATTTAAAAAATATCAAAAAGGAAAGCTGAATGTTCGATCAAGGAATTTAGAACGTTTTAATCGTCGATCGCTCACGGATGACCTTGTTAAATTATTGGAATAATGGGCGTTGTCTCCAGTCAATCCTTCAAGAACCTGATCAGTACCTATACTGGTTTTGCCATCGGTGCGCTGAACGTGCTCATTTTATATCCGTATTTCCTCAGTCAGGAATATTATGGTCTGGTTACCTTTCTCTTATCGGCCGCGAACCTGATCTGGCCTTTCCTGGCAGCAGGATTCCATAATGCGTTGATCCGATTCTATTCGGCTTATCAGACCCGAAAGGATCAGGATACTTTCCTGTCCTATGCGCTAATTGTTCCGCTGGTCACGGGGACTTTCATAGGATTGATCTCCTGGTGGCTTTATGATTGGATACTGGTCTATTTTTCCGATAAGAACCAGTTGATCCAGCCTTATGCCTGGTTGATCGTACCATTGGGCGTGCTCAATGCTTATTTCGAAATGTTCTATTCTTGGGTAAAGGTGTTCCTAAAGAGCGTATTCGGTAATCTGATGAAAGAGATCTTCCATCGTTTAGCCATTACTGTTCTTCTGGCACTACTCTACTTTGATCATATCCAGGTAGAAGATTTTATCTACTATTTATCAGCTGTTTATTTGCTCAGGGTCCTGGTTATCGGGCTTTATGCTTTACGGGTCTACAGTCCGAATTTTCAATTGAAATCGCTACCAAATTACAGATCGGTACTCAGCTATTCTTCATTGATCTTACTGGCAGGCTTTATCGCAGTAGCATTATTCGATCTGGACAAAGTGATGATCGAGTATTTCATGTCAGTAGAGAATGTACCCATCTATGGTATTGCAGTATATATCGCAGCCGTGATCGCTGTTCCGGTCAAGGCGATGAACCAGATCGCCAAACCGCTTACAGCTTCTTATATCAATGAGGATAAATTAAAGCCTCTTGAAGACCTTTATCAACGGAGTTCGATAACGCTTTTGATCATCAGTGGTTTCATCTTCTTGTTGATCGTTTGCAACCTGGATCAGATCTATGCGATCATCCCAGAGGAATATCGCGGTGGTTACAGTATCGTGATATGGATAGGCCTGATCAAGGTATTTGACAACTTGTTAGGGAACGGCGGAAGTATATTGTATTATTCAGACTATTATAAGGTGACGCTCATCGGCGGATTGATCATCGTGGTACTGGCCGTTGTTTTTAATGTGCTTTTAATACCAGCATATGGAATATTAGGCGCAGGCATCGCTACTTTTCTGGCTTTTTTACTATACGACCTGCTTAAGTTGATATTAGTCTATAAAAGGTTCAGGATCATACCGTTCAGTGTGAAGACATTTTATGTCATCATTTTATTGTCCAGCTTATATCTAATCTTTGCTTACTGGCATTTTGGTTTTCATCCTCTCATTGATATCACGCTTAAATCATTGATCATTACAACCCTGTTCATCTTTTTGGTAATGCGTTTTCAACTTTCGGAGGATCTTACCGCATTAGTAAGGTCGATTAGGAAGAAATAGCATTTCATTTATTATCGATACTAAGCTACTTAGAAGCTACTTTTGAAATAATAACCTATTCTTTTAATGTTTATCTTGTCTTTGTTGATGAAAAAGTATCCACACTTAAAAAAATAAATTGTGGCATATAGATTAGAATGGAATATCAATCACGTATATCATTCTTTTCTTTCAATGCTTCGTACTCATCTTTTTGGCTTCCCAATATCCTTTTTTCAGGAGCTTGATAATCTTTAGAGAAAATACTCTTTCCAGCCTGGTATCTTTCAAACCGAATATCGGAAAGATCACTCATGCTGTAGATTAAATGATCGAGCGTTCCGGCTCGTGCAGTATCTTCTGCAATCGGGAATTGTTGTTGATGGGACGGCGAACGCCATAGTACAAAAGGGATTTCAAACATCGCTGGCGTTGGGTTATCGTCGTTATGTCCTTTGAAATCGCGGATGTCATAGACTTCATCACCGTGGTCGGAAAAATAGAGCAAATAAGAACTGGCCTGTTGATCTTTCAACTGATCGATCATTTCGCCGATCAGGTGATCCACGTAGCGGATGGCGTTATCAAAATGATTAACGGTCTCTGTCGCTGTCTGGTGCTGGAACTTGCTGGGGGTTTTGCCTTCAAAATGAGCAAAA
>CAJXLO010000005.1 GCA_913056525.1 uncultured Psychroflexus sp. | reverse complement strand
GCAAAGAAATATTGGAATGAACCCAGCATGACCGCATTCTGCATCGCGATAAAGAAAGTCCCTAAGCCGGCTAAAATACCTAACGTAAAGGCCATTAAGCCAACGCGGATGTTATTAACCGTGATTCCCAGGAACATATCTATTTGGTTCGCTTCTTTATAGACTTTCATCGGGTCGCCTTCCTTGATGTTTTCCAATGTCATATTGACATAAGCATCACCCAATATCAATCTGACGAATGAATCATCCACCGCCGCAGAATAAGCACCGATTATGCTAAAAAATATAAAGATGGAAAAGGCTAACAAGAGTTGCGGATGATACTGACTGAACATCAAAGGAAATTCGTATTTGTAAAAATTGATGATCTTATTCTTAGATGCTGGTTTTGCCCGATAGACTTTTTGATGGGCTTTTGCCGCCAGATCGTTCAAATATTGTGTAGTAGAAGACTTAGGGTAATAGGTTTGCGCATAGCTAAGGTCTTCCGTGATGTCCAAATACAGCGATTTTAGCTCATCAACATCGCTGATGACAGTCGCATGGAGCTTCTTTTCCATAGACTGCCACTTGACCTTATTGTTCTTGACAAATGCTGCTTCTCGCATTGACTATTGATTATGCCGTGAAAATATTAAAAACGGATGGATTGAGGAATGCCGATGCTATTTTTAAACGATAGCATGGAAAAAGATACATCCCATTTCAAGAGTGATCTAATGGATGGGAACTGATTAAGATAAACGCAGGCAGTTTCGTTTTAATTGATATCATCACAAAATTCATTAAGACCCTGAACGGTCATTGGACCAGCATGTCTTCTTAGTTCCTTACCGTTCTTGAGCAAGATGAATTGCGGTAGTCCTCTGACCTTAAACCTGTTGTTCAACTTCCTATTCAGATCGGCGTTTATTTTAACGACCCTGATATTGTTAGCCTGATCAGCAAACCTGTCGATCGTCTTGTTCATCATCAGACAAGGACCACACCATTCCGCCCAAAAATCGAGTAAGACCGGTTCTTTAGCTTTCAAAATACTGTCAAGATCATTATTCTCCAGAGAAATGACCTTCGATACTGACTTTTTATGCATAATTTTCCTGTAAGCATACCGGAATGGAAAGGTAAAAGCAGAGACCATTGTGGAAGAAAAGAAAATAATGAGCGCCAGCACATAGTTCAAAGACGTGATTAAGGTCTTCTTCTTTGCAAACTTTTCTTCTGATCTATTTTGATGTTCAATTAGTTTTTCTAGCATGAAATATCGATTATAGATAACCCCTTAATTGTGGAACAAAGTTAAAGAACTCGTTTCAAGAACCATAAAATGTTAAAGAGGTTTCTTAGGAATCCCTATTAATGTATTTAAAATTGAAATCAGAATTGATACGCTCATACAAACGTGTGCCATTAAAATTTTCAATACCAGCAATGAAGATCAGCTATGAACATCAGCAAGAAACTTACATTTATTTATTGATGTTGTCATCAAAGACCATTATATAACATTTGATATCCTGAGCGTTCATGACCAGTTAATATGCTAAGGGTCGATATGCCAATCCTCTGGTCTTGAGTTTACCGGCACATATTCTTTGGCCGCTTCTGGACCAAAACAAGCTATGAACCTGGATGGATCGGCAAGAAGATCATCGGTTGCTTCATATCGGAAATAGCACCAGGCTTGTTCTGAGGACTTCTTTTCATCTTGAGTTGAGAGGTTGATCTTTGATCTTCGGTAATAACTTCTGTGAACACCTTCGAATTCATCCAGAACGCTCAAACCCTTATCATCAACGCGATACAATTCCCCCGAAACATGATGACTATCCGGATGACCCTTTTTTTGGATCATGAACGGCGTGTTCCATTTCCCGGCCAGCAATAGCGGATAATTCTCGATCGTTAGTGCATCCGTTAAATAGGATGCTCCGATCCTTTCCATGATATGATGGTTGGGAAAACCCCGTTTTAAAGTACCATAACTAAACACCAGATGCTTTGCAAAAGTTCCTTTCATAGGTCAATGATAAGGATTTTTTGAAGATTTTTTTAAATCCAGCTGCTATAGGTATACGTCTCCTGAGGAAAATCGGAGAGTTTCCAACTTCCAGAAATTTTATTTTACTAATGGTATCGATACTTATAAAATAAGATAGCTTCTACTGCAGGTGAATAGGACCCAAACAAAAATCAGCCTGATATATTAAGAATAAAAGGTCTATGATCTTGATTCATTAGAAACTAATTCCCCTGAATCCTTTCCCAAAGATCATGAAGGAGTTGCTTGCCATCCTCAGGTCGTTTTTCCATTTCAGTAAAGGTTACTTCCCGGTCTTCATCTACATCTATTCTATATTGGAAAACAAAATCCTGTGAACCTTTTTCCAGGCTCAGCAAACCAAATCTTAGATCATTATAATATAAGTGCCCGTCTTTTTTAATGATCGTGAACCAGCCATTGGATATTTCCATCATTCGCTGTACTTTTTCATGTTCCTTAAGATCACCCAGCAGATGATGGTTCTTAGGATAAAGCGTAAAGTCGATAGATTGTGTATCAAAGAAAGAATAGTCGCCGAGTAAGAAATGATCATGGGCTTTGACATTGACATTCCATAAAATGGTGTTCAATGCCGATGGTCTGGTCTCAAATTCTTCATAAGCGATTTCTTGCCGGTCAAGGCCTTTTTCAAAACGTTCGTTCACAGCGGTCTTTAACACAAAGGTCAAGATCAGATAGGCGGTGCTCAAACCTAAACCGATACGATTATACAGCCGTCTTTTTCTGGAAGTTCGCTTATGGAACATCGCTAGAACGATAAAGCTCAGGAATGGTAAAGTATAAATAGGATCGATGACGAAAATGGTCTTAAAGGCCAATCGCAGATCAGCTGGCCAGAACAATTGCGTGCCCCAGGTGGTATATGAATCTAATATAGGATGCGTAAGGAATATCCAAAAAAAGAACCAACTCCAGGCTCTTTTATTCTTATAGTACTCATAGCGTGTGACCAGCCAGCTAAAAATAGGTGCCATAAAGACAGAGAAGAATACGGAATGCGTAAAACCCCGATGGAATTCCAGCGCGGTGACCGTATCAGTAAAATGGGAAGAAAGTACGTCCAGGTCGGGTATTGTTCCAGCAATAGCACCATAGAACATCGCCTTATTACCGATCTTACGACCTAATACCGCCTCACCTACGCTGGCACCTAGAACGATCTGTGTAAGTGAATCCATAGAACCTACAAAAATAGACTTTGGTTCTGACCTAAAGAACGTGTTAGAGACAAAAAAACGTTCTTCATTCGCGATCTACCTACGCGTCTTTCGAAAATTAGCCGTGCATAACACCGATTATTAGCCATGCTTCGATAAACTCAGCGATCCTACTATTTTCAAAACGTTTTTCCTAATTAAAGTTAATAGATCTGATCATTGATGTTTTAACTAGCTGATTCAGGAATGAGTCGATTGGCAACAGATTAACCTGATCTAAGGAAAGTAAATGCTAAAAATCCCTATTTAAAAATTAGAAAATCAAAAACCTGATATTCATCAGGGAACTGGTTTTTACTTAGCTTATCCTATGTTAAAAAAAATTAAAACCACTATATTTACATCGCTAAAACTTAAACTATGCCACAAAAACTGGTGACGCGGGTTAACGACCAGTTTGATTTTGAGTTCGATCAAACGGAAGTTGACCATCTTGATGCGTCAAAAATCGATGAAAACACTTATCACATCATCCATCGATCGGATGCTATCAATGCAGAGATCATCACTGCAGATTTCCTAAACAAAAAATATCAAGTCAAGATCAATGCCAATATCTACGATGTGAAGATCAATGACGATCTGGACCTGCTCATCAAGGAATTAGGCTTATCCCTGGGTTCTTCCCAACTTCAAGATACCGTAAAAGCACCTATGCCTGGATTAATACTTGATATCAAGGTCAAAGAAGGCGACGAAGTCAAAGAAGGCGATCATGTGATGGTCTTAGAAGCCATGAAAATGGAAAACACCTTATTAGCTCCCAGAGATGGCGTCGTTAAAAGCGTCCAAGCCAAGAAAGGCGATGGTGTTTCAAAAAATCAATTGTTAATTGAATTCGATTAATATGCAACAAATAGAAAAGATATTAGTAGCCAATCGCGGTGAGATCGCACTGCGTATCATGAAGACCATCCGTAAGATGGGCATCACCACCGTTGCGGTCTATTCTGAAGCTGACCGGAACTCACCCCACGTTAAATTTGCCGATCAGGCTGTTTGTCTGGGAGAAGCTCCATCTAACAAATCCTACTTATTAGGTGATAAGATCATTGAAGTCTGTAAAGCGCTAAATGTAGATGCCATACATCCCGGATACGGATTCCTAAGCGAAAATGCGGATTTTGCCGAAAAAGTAGAGGAAAACGGCCTGATCTTCATCGGTCCCAAATCGCATGCTATTCGAGTGATGGGCGATAAATTATCCGCTAAGGAAACCGTAAGTAAATACGATACACCGCTGGTACCAGGAATAGATGAAGCCGTTACCGATGTGGAAAAGGCAAAATCTGTAGCCAGAGAAATCGGCTTTCCGGTACTGATCAAAGCATCGGCCGGTGGTGGCGGAAAAGGTATGCGGATCGTTTATGAGGAAAAGAATCTGGAAGACCAGATGAACCGTGCCATCAGCGAAGCGGAATCAGCATTTGGAAACGGTGCGGTCTTCGTAGAAAAATATGCGGATTCTCCGAGACATATAGAAGTTCAAGTATTAGCCGATGAGCATGGTAACGTTGTCCACTTATTCGAAAGAGAGTGCAGTATCCAGCGGAGGCATCAAAAGGTTGTTGAAGAAGCCCCTTCTGCCCTACTTTCCCCGGAACTGAGGAAGAAAATGGGCGAAGCTGCCGTTAACGTTGCGCGATCTTGTGATTATGTAGGTGCCGGCACGGTAGAGTTCCTGATGGATGCGCAGAAGAACTTCTACTTCCTGGAAATGAACACGCGTTTACAGGTAGAACATCCGGTCACGGAATGGATCACCGGCGTTGATCTGGTAGAAGAACAGATCAAGATCGCCAGAGGTTTGCCGCTTTCTTTTGATCAGGAAGATCTGAAGATAACCGGTCATGCCGTTGAGCTAAGGGTCTATGCAGAAGATCCGTTGGATGATTTCTTACCTAGTGTAGGAAAATTAGAACGATATAAACCGCCTAAAGGAGATGATATTCGCGTGGATGATGGTTTTGAAGAAGGTATGGACATCCCGATCTATTACGATCCTATGCTTTCTAAACTGATCACCTATGGTAAGGACCGCCATCAGGCGATACAGAGAATGCTGGAAGCCATCAGCGATTACGAAGTAAAAGGCGTAGAAACTACCTTGCCGTTCGGCCAATTCGTTTTCAAGCATAAAGCATTTACCAGTGGCGATTTTGATACACATTTCGTCAAAGAATATTATACTCCTGAAAAACTGGAAAAAGCAAGAGAGAAAGAAGCTTTCCTGGCTTCTTTAGTAGCCTTGAAAAAATATCAGGAAGACCAAAGGATCACTCGTTTACCCCACAATAAATAAACCTATTCATGTCAAAAGTTAGAGAAGAATTAGATAAACGAAAAAAACAAGCGCAGGAAGGCGGCGGAAAAAAGCGTATTGAAAAACAGCACGCCAAGAAAAAACTGACCGCCCGCGAACGCGTAGAATATTTTTTAGATGAAAGTTCATTTGAAGAGATCGGAGCGCTGGTTACGCATCGGACTACGGAATTTGAAATGCAAAAACAGATCTATTATGGCGATGGCGTTGTAACCGGTTTTGGGACGGTCAATGGTCGGTCAGTTTGCGTCTATGCCCAGGATTTTACTGTGTTTGGTGGTGCGTTGTCAGAAACGCATGCAGAGAAGATCTGTAAGATCATGGAGCATGCGGTGCGCGTGGGCGTCCCTATCGTAGGATTAAATGATTCCGGTGGCGCTCGTATCCAGGAAGGTGTAAGATCTCTTGGTGGTTATGCAGATATTTTTCATCGAAATGTACAGGCTTCCGGTGTGGTTCCCCAGATATCGGCCATTATGGGACCTTGCGCTGGTGGTGCAGTCTATTCGCCGGCCATGACGGATTTTACGATTATGGTGGAGGAGACCAGTTATATGTTCGTCACTGGACCGAACGTGGTCAAAACGGTGACCAATGAAGAAGTGACCGCTGAAGAACTCGGTGGTGCCAGTGCGCATGCTGTAAAATCCGGTGTCACGCATCTTACGGCTGTGAACGATATCGAATGCCTGGAAAAGGTCAAGACACTGTTGAGCTATATTCCACAGAACAACGAGCAAGAGGTAGAAAAGTTAGCTTTTGAAGCCGGTGAAGAGCTACGCGAGGAATTAGACGGCATTGTCCCAGAAAATGCTAATAAACCTTACGATATGCGTGATGTCATCACGAATACGGTTGATAAAGACAGTTTTTTCGAGATCCATAAGGATTATGCGGATAATATCATCGTGGGATTTTCCAGAATAGGTGGCAGAAGCGTAGGTATTGTGGGCAATCAACCCATGAGCCTTGCCGGCGTGCTGGATGTTGATGCCTCTAAGAAAGCCGCCCGTTTCGTTCGTTTCTGCGACGCATTCAATATTCCGTTGCTCGTGCTAGTAGATGTTCCAGGTTTTCTTCCTGGAACCGACCAGGAATGGAACGGTATCATCCTGAATGGTGCGAAACTACTTTACGCTTTAAGCGAAGCCAGTGTTCCAAAAGTCACTTTGATCACCCGAAAAGCCTATGGTGGTGCTTATGATGTGATGAATTCAAAACATATTGGTGCCGATTTCAATTATGCCTGGCCAACAGCAGAGATCGCGGTCATGGGTGCTAAAGGTGCCAGTGAGATCATTTTTAGAAAGGAGATCCAGAACGCTGAAGATAAAGAAGCCAAGCTCAAAGAAAAAGAGCAGGAATATGCCGATACTTTTGCTAATCCGTTCCGGGCGGCAGAAAGAGGTTTTATCGATGAGATCATTGAACCGAAGAACACCCGAAAAAGATTGTTGCGTACATTCAGCATGCTAGAAGGAAAACGTATCAATACGCCAAAAAGAAAGCACGGGAATATTCCTTTGTAGGTTAACTCTTGTGATACGGATGCTTATGGATGATCGTTATGGCACGATAGACTTGTTCAGTAAAGAACAAACGGACCATCTGATGATTAAAGGTCATTTTAGATAAACTGATCGAATGATCGGCGGCATGATAAACGGCATCTGAAAATCCATAAGCACCACCGACCACGAACCAGCAATCCCTGGTCATTTGCATTTGTTTTTGGAGTTGAAGTGCTAATCCTTTAGAAGTTAATTGTTTTCCTCTCTCATCCAGTAGGAAGATAACATCTTTTTCTGGTATCTTCTCCAGTATCTTTTCGCCCTCTATTTTTTTTATCTCGGATGAAGATTGATTTTTACGAGGCTTATACTGAACTGTTAATTCATTGAATGGAGCATATTTGTTGATACGCTTCATATAATCATCGATAAGTGAACTATAAACGGTTTGTGAACGACCAACTGTTAATAAATGGAAATTCATAACGGAAAAAATTTAACTTTGTAATACTATTGATTTTTATAAGAATAGAATGAACAAAAACATAAAAAGTGAGGTTCAAAGGATTATTGATAACGCCATACAAGAAGACATCGGTGATGGCGACCATACCTCATTAGCTTGCATACCTGAGAATGCGAAGGGAAAAGCCCGATTGATATTTAAAGAAGATGCCGTATTGGCCGGGCTGGAAGTTGCAGAGCAGATATTCTATACAGTTGATCCAGAATTAACTTTACAGGTCTATCATAAGGATGGCGACATCCTAAAAAAAGACGATATTGTTTTTGAGGTTCGCGGAAACCAGCGTTCCATTTTAAAGGCAGAAAGATTGGTATTAAACACCTTACAGCGGATGTGCGCCATCGCGACCAATACCTGGAAGCTGAATGAGAAGCTAGAAGATACATCTACGAAAATACTGGATACCCGAAAGACCACGCCCGGCATCCGGCTTTTAGAAAAAATGGCCGTCAAGATCGGCGGCGGCGTAAATCACCGATTTGGTTTGTACGATATGATAATGCTCAAGGACAACCATATTGATTATGCCGGTAGCGTATCCAATGCAATTAAGCACACGAAAGCGTATTTAGAGAAACAGAAAAAAAACCTTAAGATCGTGGTTGAAGCGCGAAACCTGGATGAAGTGGAAGAAATACTGGAAAATGAACCCGTGGAAAGGATCCTTCTTGACAATTTTACACCGGAGAACACACGTAAAGCGGTAAACAAGATCAACGGGAAATGCGATACCGAATCCAGTGGTAATATATCGCTGGCTACGGCTGGTGATTATGCGCGATGTGGTGTTGATTATATATCCAGCGGTGCATTGACCCATCACGTGGACAATATAGATATGAGCTTAAAAGCCATTGACTGATTTATGATATTGTTCAAATCCATCATAAGAAGACTGCTTCTGAAGTGTCATAGGATCGACCTTCCTATTCAAAATCTCACACTCTATGATCTTTTAAAGCTCTATGTCTTCGGTATAATCAATGGAACATTTTCCACGAGAGCCGGTTCTATCGCCTTTAGCTTTTTTCTGGCTATTTTCCCATTTTTACTGTTCATATTGAACCTGATCCCGTTCATCACTTTTATAGATGATTTTCAGGAGCGATTGTTGGCCTTTATAGAGAAAGCGCTACCACCTGGAACGGCACCTTATTTTACACAAATATTTATGGACATCGCCCAGAATCAGCGTGCTGGTTTACTCTCTTTTGTCTTCTTGTTCTCGATATTCCTTATGGCCAATGGCGTGAATTCGATTTTTACAGGTTTTGAGTTTTCCTACCATACGAAGAATAATCGCAGTATCGTTAGGCAATATCTGGTCGCTGTAGGTGTAGCCATCATCATTGCCTTTTTATTGCTCATGGCAGTTGTGGCGACCATCGTATCCACTTATTTAACGCAAAATTTGAAGGATATCGGATTGCTGGGCGATAACTTCATCTGGATAGAGATCGGTAATTTCATCGTGCTTATACTGGTATTGCTAGTGGGCATTTCCATTCTATATTATTTTGGGACGAAAGAAGGAAAACAAACAAGGTTCTTTTCTGTGGGCTCGATCTTTACGACCATCATGATCTTATTGACCACCTATCTTTTCTCACTTTATATAGAAAATTTTGCGAGTTATAACAAATTATACGGTTCCATTGGGACATTGATAATTTTAATGGTGTATATTTGGTTAAATTCGAATATATTACTTTTAGGATTCGAATTGAATGGAACTATTTATCAACTTAAACAAAAAAGACCATGAAGAACAATCTGATCGTATTAGCCGTACTATTATCCTTCCCGTTGCTCGCTCAAACCCAGGATACAGGAGTAGATCTGCCCAATTCCGTCAACATCGAGGAGCAAAAGGCAGAATTGAACGGAGCCGGAATCAGGGAAAAGTTCTGGATAGACCTATATGCCAGTGGATTGTACCTAAGCGAGTCAACTGATGATGCCAACGAGGTAATCAAAGCCAAAAAACCGATGGGTATCAAGATCCATATCGTTTCAAAATTGATCTCGAGCAGCAAGATGAGAGATGCCGTGGAAGAAGGATTCCAGAATTCAACAGATGAAAATACTGAACCGCTAAGAGAGAAAATTGATAAGTTCATCAGCTTCTTTGAAGATGAGATCGTCAAGAACGATGTGTTTGATATCTTTTATCATCCGGACGTCGGTGTCAAAGTATTTAAGAACAATGAGCTTGAAGGCACGATAAAAGGGCAATCCTTTAAAGAAGCCTTATTTGGTATTTGGTTCTGCGATGAGCCGGCGGATGATGATCTTAAAGAAGCCATGTTAGGATAAGGTTTGATAGATATGTTAAAGAACGTTATGGTAATGATACTATTAATGATCAGTTGTTTTGCAGTTCAGGCACAACAGATCACCGGCAAATGGAAAGTGATAGATGAAGAGAGCGGTGAAGCTAAATGCATCGTAGATATTTTTAAAACGGATGATCACACATTAAAAGGTGAGATCACCAAATTATTGGATAGCGACGCCCCAAAAAATGCAACCTGTATCAAATGTAAAGGGAAGTTCAAAAACGAACCGCTGGTAGGTCTTCCTATTCTAAGAAACTTCAAAAAAGAAGATGATAAATGGGTAGACGGCAAGATCACCGATCCTGAAAAAGGAAAGACCTATGATAGTAAGATATGGGTAGATGAAGATGATACCGATAAACTAAAAGTACGCGGCTACCTAAGCATTTTCTATAGAACACAAACCTGGGAACGTGTAGAAGACGGAAAATAGCTTATGGATCGTTATGTTGACGTGATCATTCCCCTTGCATTAGACCAACTCTTCACTTATCATATAGAAGAGCCAGAGCAAAATAAAGTTCAATCAGGAAGTCGTGTAGCCGTCCCTTTCGGTAAATCAAAAGTTTATACGGGCATCGCCGCTCAACTTCACAATGAACCACCACTACATTATCAAACCAAGCCCGTAGAGCTAGTATTGGACGAAGCTCCATTCGTAACGAAAGAACAACTCTTACTATGGCAATGGATGAGCGATTATTACCTGGCACCTATCGGCCTGATCATGAAGACCGCCCTGCCTTCCAGCATGTTACTGGAAAGTGAAACAAGCATCGCTCTTACGCCTAACGACGAACTTGATAAGGATAAACTATCTGACAATGAATATCTGATCGTTGAAGCCCTGGAAAAACGATCGGAAATGCGTGTGGATGATATTCAAGGTCTATTAGGCATAAAAACCGTATTGCCGATACTATATCAATTGGTTAGAAAAAACATCATCAACCTGAAGCAAGCCCTTGTCCATCAGTATCAGCCTAAGATGATCAGGGTTATTCATCTGAATGATATCTATGAAGATAAAAAAGTACTGGATGAGCTGTTTGAAAAATTAAGAAATGCGGAAAAACAAAAGAAAGTGCTTCTTTGCTACTTCCAGTTACGTTCCCAAAAAAAGCATTTCCTGCAGCGCAAGGACCTTGCCAGGGCTGCTGAAACGACCGTAGGTACGGTTAAGAACCTCATGGACAAGAATATCCTTATTGAAAAAGAAGTTCAGGAAGATAGGACGTTCAAAAACCATGGTTCATCTCAAAAGAAACTTAAGCTCAGTGAAGCTCAGGAAAAAGCGAGGCTTGCCATCAAAGAGGAATTCCAGAAGGATAAATCTTGTTTGCTCCACGGTGTGACCTCATCAGGGAAGACCGAGGTTTATATTCGGCTAATCGATGAAGTACTTCAACAGGGCAAACAAGCCTTATACCTCGTGCCAGAAATAGCCTTGACCACACAGCTCATCGATCGTTTAGAAGCTTATTTTGGCGATCAGGTGCTCATCTATCATAGTAAGAACCAACCTTCTGTGAGCGTAGAAGTATATCAACATCTCCTACGGCCAAAGAAAGCGTTTGTCGTCATTGGTGTAAGGTCTGCGATATTCCTGCCGTTTCAGGACCTTGGACTGATAGTAGTGGATGAATCCCATGAAGGTAGTTTTAAACAACAAGATCCCGCGCCCAGATATCACGCGAGAGATGTCGCCTTATATATGAGCAGGATACATCATGCCAATATTCTGCTAGGTTCTGCGACACCAAGCCTGGAAAGCTTATACAATGTAAAAAAGAGGAAGCTAGGTTACGTGCGGCTGGAAAAAAGACATGGGAATATACAAATCCCGGATATCGCATTGATCGATCTGGGTGATAAAATGAAGAAAAAGAAGATGAAGGGTCATTTTAGCGACCAGCTTATCCAGGAAATAGAAGATCAGCTCAAGAAAGACCAGCAAGTGCTTTTATTCCAGAACAGGCGTGGACATTCACCTATGCTGGAATGCCAGACCTGCGGATTCACACCCCAATGTAAATATTGCGATGTAAGTCTCACCTATCATCAATTCGATCATTCTTTAAAATGCCATTATTGCGGTTATAAGATGGCATTACAAAAGAACTGCCTGGCTTGTGGAAGTGCCAGAGTAAGTATGAAGGGATTTGGTACGGAGCAAATAGAAGAAGAAGTGCAGAATCTGTTCCCTAAGACGAAAGTGGCCAGAATGGATAAGGACACCACCAACACGAAACGTGCCTATGAACGGATCATCGCCAAGTTTGAAAGACAGGAGATCGATATCCTGGTAGGGACACAAATGGTAACCAAAGGCTTGGATTTTAGAAAATTATCGCTGGTAGGCGTGATGAATGCGGATCGTTTGTTGCACTTTCCGGATTTTAGGGCGGAGGAAAAATGTTTCCAATTGCTTACTCAGGTCGCCGGTCGATCAGGTCGCTCCGATCTACGTGGTAAGGTGTTGATACAAACTTATCAACCGGACCATAAGCTGTATCATCAGGTTATTAAAGGTGACCTAAGGTCATTTTATCGAGATCAAATGGAACAGCGGAAAGCTTATAGATACCCACCTTATCACAAGATCGTAGAAATAAGGTTACAAAGCTCTGATTTTAATCGTTTGAACGAAGCATCGGATTGGTTGGCAAAATATTTACGTCAGGGTTTCAGGGATCAGGTGCTGGGTCCGGAATTCCCGAGCGTGGCTAGAGTTAAGAACAAATACAGGAAACATATATTGATCAAAGTGTTCCAGCATCAATCTTTGAGTCACGCCAAAGACCTTATCAAAAGAAGCGTGGGAAAGTTTGATCAGATCCCGCCTTATCGTACGGTACGTTTGAGCATCAACATCGATCCTTATTGACTCGTTTTTATTCAATATTATCTTTTTATATTAAATAATTCTTAATTTATATCAATATAGCATATAATGTCAGTTATTTAATCTTATTTTGTATTTCATAATAACTAATGTGATAATCTATGACAAAGCCGGAATTTGAATCGATACAGATACCTTATGGTAGTTCTATTTTTTACGAAAGGTTTTCGAAAAGAGAAGAAAATGCGAAGCCTTACTGGCACTATCATCCAGAGATAGAGATCGTCTATGTAAGCGGTGGTACGGGAAGAAGACAAATAGGAAGCCATATTTCCTATTACAGGAATGGCGACCTGATGCTTATAGGCTCAAACCTACCGCATTGTGGATTGACGAACCGGCTGAATAACACCACACTGGAAACCGTAATTCAGTTTCATCCTGAACTATTCAACAACGCGTTCTTTGAAACACCAGAAATGCAAGCCGTTGTAAAAATGCTAGAGAAAGCAAAAGGTGGTGTGGTCTTTCATGGAAATGATAAACGAAAGATAGGAGAAAAAATAGAATCCCTGAACGACAAATCAAGCTTTAGTAAACTGACCGGCCTTTTAGAGATATTCGTGAACATGCATGAAGCGGATGACTATACCTTACTTAATGTGGACAGATTTGCCATGGAAACTTCTCCTCAGGACAATAACAAGCTCAACATCATCTTTAATTTTGTAAAGGAACACTACACCAGGTCCATCAAGCTTGAAGAAGTTGCTTCCATTGCTGGAATGACCGTTCCTGCTTTTTGTAGATACTTCAAGAAGATCACCAGGAAGACCTTTACCGCTTTCGTTAACGAATATCGCGTTGCCCATGCGGCCAAACTGCTACATGAAAAACAAATGAGCATTTCTGAAGTGTGCTTTGACAGCGGCTTCAATAATATATCTCATTTCAACAGACTTTTTAAAGACTTTTTTGGCAAAACACCTTCAGTTTATCGCGATGAGCTTAAATATTTGGTAAGTTAGAACAATAGATTTATCAAAACATTAATTTAATTTTAATAGATTCTGTTGATAGTTGTTGGTATTTTTGAAACATGACCATAACACAATTACATTATGTACTGGCCGTGGCTGAGTTCAGGAACTTTACTAAAGCTGCGGAAAAAGTATTTGTCACACAGCCAACTTTGAGCATGCAAGTGCAAAAGTTCGAAGAAGAATTGGGCGTTCGTGTTTTTGATCGATCCAAGAAGCCTATTCAATTAACTGAAGTAGGTCAGAAGATCGTTACACAGGCCAAGAATATCGTCAATGAAAGTATCCGTATCAACGATATTATCGATCAGCAAAAAGGTTTTATAGGTGGTGAGTTCAAGATCGGAATCATTCCCACTGTGATGCCTACCCTACTTCCTATGTTCCTCAACAATTTCATCAATAAATACCCTAAGGTAAAGCTTAGAATAGAAGAATATCACACCCAGGAGATCATCGAACACTTGAGGGATGGAACATTGGATGCGGCTATTGCAGCTACACCTCTTGAGGAAGAAGACATAACGGAGAGTAACTTGTATTATGAGCCTTTTGTAGGTTATATCCCAAAAGGACATCATTTACAAGATAAGGCAAACTTACAAAAGGAAGACATTGATGCGGAAGACGTACTTTTATTAGAAGATGGTCATTGTTTCAAGAACAATGTCCTAAACTTATGTCAATCCGAGCTAAGTATTTCTGAACGTAAGTTCAATCTAGAAAGCGGTAGCTTTGAGACCCTGATGAAATTATCTGATGAAGGTTTAGGGATGACCTTATTGCCATATTTACATTCTCTGAACATGGAAGGTGTTGCAAAACAGAACATCAAACCTTTTGAGAAACCGCAACCAGCAAGGGAAATAAGCCTTATCTATCACAAGAGCGAATTAAAGGTCCATATAATTGAAGCGCTTAAAGAATTGATCCTTAGTATCGTAAAAGGTGCAATAGAATTTGAGGATGTTGAAATTATCAGTCCAATCGAGAAAAATAAGCAAAGAATGAACAATACTAATTTAGCTTATCTCGATCAGGGCGACCTATAAATAAAAGCCGATTCATACTGATCCTTGAACTTTGACCTTGCCTTGTTTGCCTCCTTCCTGTTCTGGAATCTGCCAACACAAACCTTATATAATGATGTTGATGGATTGACGATAAAGAGTTCTAATCTAAAGTTGGATTCATGTTCATTTATGAAATTATTAGCATTTTCCTTATTTGAAAAACTTGCTAATTGCCAGGATAGCTTACCATTGCTCTGGTCACTCGTTTTTTGCTGAATGATCTCGTTATTTGGTGAAAATGCTTTGTCAAATGAATGAACAAGATTCCTAAAATCGATGTCAGGAGGCTCAGAGCTTACCTTTACCAATTCCAGTTCAACCAGGTCACCTTCTTTTACTCCTATTTGTTGAGCAACATCTGACGGAACCTGAACGATGTGCCCTATCTTAAAAGGACCACGATCTTTTACACTTAGTTCTATCGATGAGCCATTATCAAGGTTTTTCAGTATGATCACCGAGTTGACCGGTAAATGTTCATGTGCAGCCCAATTCTTAACATTTGAATATTTATCTCCAGAGGCCAATATCCTTCCTTTGTGTTGATCTGTATAGACACTAAGCTTTCCTTGCTGTCTTTGAGCATGAACTATCAAAGAAATACTGAACGTAAGAAAAAGGAAGCAGAATCTCATTATCAGTTGATTTCTAATAGCTGTTCGGCTAGTTCTACGCCTATCCTACTTTGAGCTTCTACGGTTGCTCCACCTATATGAGGACTTAAGCTCAATTTTGGGTTCATTAGCAATTTGACCGGTGGTTGCGGTTCGTTCTCAAAGACATCCAAACCGGCATAAGCTAACTTATCTTCATCCAGGGCTTTGACAAGTGCTTCTTCATCGATGATCCCACCACGGGATGTGTTGATGATACCAGCTGTAGGCTTCATCCGCTCAAGTTCAGTTTTACCGATGATCGCTTCTTTTTGGGCTGGAACGTGCAAGCTGATCACATCCGATTCTGTAATAACTGTGTTCATGTCCGTAGTTTTGATCTTAAAATCAATTTGCTGACCATCAAAAAAGGTTAATTCAATATTGGCTTCATCAATGAACTTGTCATAAGCAACGACCTTCATCCCAAGTCCTATTGCTCTCTTGGCAAGCGTCTGTCCTATTCTACCAAAGCCGATGATACCAAAGGTTTTTCCTGCAGCTTCCGTTCCTTTAGAATAGGATTTCTTAAGCTGCTTAAAACTGGATTCTCCTTCCAGAGGCATTTCCCGATTAGCATTCTTTAAATAACGGATGCCGCAGAACATATGACCAATGACAAGATCGGCTACACTTTCTGATGATGCCGCTGGTGTATTGATCACTTTGATACCTTTGCTCTTAGCATGTTCCACATCAATATTGTCCAATCCTACACCACCACGACCGATGACCTTGAGATCCTTTACCTTCTCGATCAGTTCTTTTCTTACTTTTGTCGCACTTCTCACTAAAAGGACATGAACTTCATTTTCGTTCATGAAATCCGCCAATTGTTCTTGAGCTACATTTTTCTGGATCACGGTGTGACCGTTCTTTTCTAAAAGGTTCACACCATCTTGTGAAATTCCATCGTTTGCTAGTATGTTCATTATCGTCTTTCTTTTAAGCTTTAGTTTCTAGTTCATCCATTATTTCTACCAGTAACTGAACGCTATCTAAAGGTAAAGCGTTGTACATGGACGCTCGATAACCACCAACACTTCTATGTCCGTTCAATCCATTGATTCCGGCATCGGCAAGCATTTGCTCAAATGTTTCCTTAAGTTCCGGTTTGTTCAGGGTGAAGGTCGCGTTCATGGTAGACCTATCTTCCTTAGCGGCAAATCCATCAAAAAGCGGATTGATATCGATCTCAGAATACATCAATTTTGCCTTTTTCTCATTTTGCTCCTGAATGGCTGAGATACCACCATTCTCTTTTAGCCATCTCAAGGTTAGTAATGAAACGTATACCGCATAGACAGGCGGCGTATTGAACGAGCTGTCCTTTTTGATATGGGTTTGATAATCCAGCATAGTAGGTAGCTTCCTGCTCACTTTCCCAAGCACATCTTCCTTAACCACGACCAATGTCGCTCCAGCAGGTCCCATGTTCTTCTGAGCGCCAGCATAAATGATATCAAAATAAGAAAAGTCAATGTCACGGGAGAAAATATCACTGCTCATATCACACACAACAGGAACATCAGACTTAGGGAAATCCTTTATCTGTGTACCGAATATCGTATTATTAGAAGTGCAGTGAAAGTAATCCACATCAGAAGGAACTTTATAATCCTTAGGTATATAATTATAATTTTTATCCGATGAGGATCCCAGCACATCTACCTCACCTAAAAGCCTGGCTTCTTTGATCGCCTTTGCAGACCATGAACCAGTATCCAAATAGGCACCTTTTTTCTCCAACATGTTCAATGCGCTCATATAGAACTGAAGGCTAGCTCCACCTTGTAAGAACAATGCCTGATACCCTTTATCCTGCAAGTTTAATAGCTCAAGGGCAAGGCCTCTGGCTTCTTCTAAGATATCAACGAAAGCCTTGCTTCGGTGTGAGATCTCTAAAATGGACAATCCTGACCGATCAAGGTCAAGCACGGCTTCAGAAGCTTTACCGAACACTTCCTGCGGTAATATACAGGGTCCGGCACTAAAGTTGTGTTTCTTCATGATAATTGTTTTTAATTATAGAATCCAAAAAATCCAATGTATTGATGTTATCAGCATAGTTCCAAAGTTCGGGGTCTTGGGTATCGCCAAAATCCACATCGGCTAAATTAAATTTAGTTTGATCGCCTACTATACATTGTATGTTATCTTTTTGTGATTTTAATTCTTGTTCCAGGTCATCTTTATGATCATAATACTGGTAGTTCAAACATGCTATCGGCGAGCTCAAGTGCTTGTCTTCTTTTAATAACAGTAATCCGTTTTCGAGCAATTGCACATCGCTCATCAAATATACAGCTTTATTATATTCATAATTGCTAACATATTGATGGTGATCGATCAAATATTGATACTTTAACACAGCCTTGAAAAGCGGATCAAAATCAAATCCTTTGGGCACGAATAATTTGGAAACGTTCCTACAACCCAGTCCAAAATAACGCATTATATCATCAGCTAATCCTTCCAACTGCCCTGCGGTTTCCTCTCCGCTAAGAACAGCTACTGAGTTCCTGTTATGTCTGATCAATGACGGATAAGACCTAAAATAATATTCAAAGTATCGGGATGTATTATTACTGCCGGTTGCTATTACCGCGTCAAAATCATATAATCGATCTTCTGTAAAGGCTATCTTTTGTTGTTTATCATTCTTTAATAATAATTGCGCAAATACGGGTAAAAGGTTCTTATCCTTTGAAGACCTTTTGATAAGAAGCTGCTGACCCGTTATAAAACCGGATATCAGGTCATGTAGTCCTACTAAAGGGATGTTACCGGCAGAAACGATTCCTAAGGTAATAGATGGATGGTCCGGAAAATGGTATCCTCTTAACCAATCTTCAACTTTTTCTTCCGTTAATGCATTTTTCCAGGAACGCATGGACTCTAGTACAAATTCCTCTGTAAACCAGGGATTATCCTGTTTTGCTCTTTTGATCAATAAATCCAGTGCTTTGAACTTCTGTGCTTCACGATCATCCAGCGCACCGTCATCAAAAAAACGTGCTAAGAAATGATGAAGGTCAATTAAAGACTGTTTTCTTTGCTTAAAGTTCATTAATATTTGCTAAAATGAAGATGGTTGATTAATTTTGACAAACTTACATAAAACAAAGAAAAATGGCTATTAAAATAACAGATGAATGTATAAATTGCGGTGCTTGTGAGCCAGAGTGCCCAAACACTGCCATTTATGAAGGAGCTGATGATTGGCGTTATTCTGATGGTACTGACCTGGAAGGTGATGTAATTCTACCGGATGGTAGGGAAGTCAATGCCGATGAGGCTCAAGAACCCAAGGATGATGAGATATTCTATATAGTTACGGATAAATGCACCGAATGTATGGGCTTTCATGAAGAGCCTCAGTGTGCGGCCGTTTGTCCGGTTGATTGTTGTGTTCCTGATGAGGATAATGAAGAGACGGAAGAAGAGCTGCTCAAGAAACAGGCACATATGCACAAGGAAGAAAATAATGTTCATTCCTGACCATCTTAACTTTTACCACATAATTATTATGGAAATCCCGCTTTAAAGCGGGATTTTTTTATCGCTACTTATTACTTATTTCAATATTAAATAAATTTTACCTTTTGAAGTTAAAAAGTTGACGAGAGTAAAAAGTGCTTCCGTTATCTTTAAGCAATAAACCTTTATAACCTCATACTAAATTACCCTTTTATTGATCCGCGATCCGATCAATGGCCTGGGCCAGATCAAAGTCCTTTTGGGTGATGCCACCCGCATCATGCGTTGATAAGCTAATCTCAAGATTATTGTACACATTGAACATTTCAGGGTGATGCTGAAGCGCTTCCGCCTCAAATGCTATTCTCGTCATTATGGCAAAAGTGGACTTGAAGTCAGCGAATTGCATCTTTCGCTTAATATGATCGCCATCTTTTTTCCAATTTTTTACTTCATTCAACTTTTCATTGATCATTTGATCATTTAGCTTTTCCATCTTCTCTTTTTTTATCGTTCATTACAAAAGTATGGAATTATCAACGACTTCATCTATCGTTATCTGATAATTTTCAGGCAGTTTATTATCCCTTGGAATGACTGCTATAAATCTATCATCATTAGAATTATAGACCTGTTTAAAATGCGGGTCTTCATACCTAAGACGATCACAGAACTTATCGATCAGTTCATTGTGGTGGATCAGGTCATTACTTCCCAGATGGAAAACCCCGTTCAGCTCTCGATTGATGATATAGTGTACTTGCTGGGTGAACTTTTGGATGCTCGTGGCATTGAGTACCACGTTCGGGAATACTTCAATGGGTTCTTTAAGATCGTAAAGCGTTTTTATCTCCTTAAGCCTGGGCGCATTCTTACCAAAGATCATAGGTAATCTTAAGATGCTGTAGAGTTCATTAGGCAACCGCAACAAAGCATTTTCGATCTTGATCTTAAAATGGCCGTACTTACTGTAGCTGAAGGTCTTATCATATTCATAAGAAGGAAAGTTCGTAAAAGCATCAAAGACGTTTGCGGAAGAAAGGAACATTAATTTTTTCTTGCGTCTTATCACATGATCAATAAGGACGATATGCGCTTCTAATTGAGCGTAAAAATCACCTCTGGTCGCTGAGATGATAATATCCGGGTCTACTTCATCCAGTAAGGTCGATGGGAGTTCCATTTCCAGGTCCCACATGATAAAACGGTCATTCCTTTTTAGTTTATCGGTCGGCGTCTTATACGTGCAATAGACATCATAAAATGCATTGAGCTCTTTGTATAGTGCATAGCCCAAGAAACCGCTACCTCCTAAGATCAATATTTTCCTGGAGCTTTTGCTCATTCGTTAAGTTTTTATAAAGATAAAGATCAAATCAGGAAGACGGCTTATAAAAAGGAAGTTTTACGACCCTGGCAAGAACTTTCCTTTTTCTGATCTGCACATAAAAGTTGTCTCCTACCCGATGATTCCCCACTTTGACATAGCCCAGACCGATGGGTTTTTCTAACATGGGCGAACGAGTACCTGAAGTAACATAGCCTATCTGCTGATCATCCTGGTCCAGGATACTAAAGCCATGTCTTGGTATGGCCTTACCTTCGACCATAAAGGCCGTTAGTTTCCGGGATACACCTTCTTCTTTCTGCTTTTTAAGTTGATCAGCATTAATAAAATCCTTAGTGAACTTGGTTATCCAGCCTAATTTTGCTTCAATGGGAGATGTCGTATCATCGATATCATTGCCGTATAAGCACAACCCCATTTCTAATCGTAAGGTGTCGCGAGCAGCAAGTCCGGTAGGTTGTATATTAAACTCCTTTCCGGCATCGATGACAGAATCCCATATCTTCCTGGCATATTTGTTTTTAAAATAGATTTCCAGGCCTCCACTACCAGTGTAACCGGTTCCTGAAATGATGACATCCTCACATTCAGCAAATTCATCAACTTTAAAATGATAGAACTTAATGTCGTTCAAGTCGTCCTTATATAGAGGCTGCATGGCTTCAACCGCCTTTGGACCTTGAATGGCGAGTAACGAGTACTCTTCCGATCGATCATCTACTCTCGCATCGAATTCATTATGGTCCACGATCCAGTTGAAATCCTTCTCGATGTTGGACGCATTGGCCACGACCATATATTTCTGCTGATGAAATCGATATAAAATGAAATCATCCACAATGCCACCATCTTCATTCGGCATACAGGTATATTGGGCTTTCCCATCATAAAGCTTACTCACATCATTCGTGGTCACCTTTTGCAAGAGGTCTTCCGCTTGTTCACCTGTGATGAAGAACTCTCCCATGTGAGAAACATCAAATACACCAACGTTCTTTCTTACATTAATATGTTCTTCATTCACTCCGGAATAAGAAACAGGCATCTCAAAACCTGCGAATTCTATCATTTTAGCTCCCAAGTTGTGATGGACTGCATTTAGCTCGGTCTTCTTTAAAGATGTGCTCATTTATATCCTTCCATTTAAAGAGTTAAACACCCAGGCAATCGCAAAAAAACCAACACCAACGCTAGCAAAACCCCAACCGGCGACCTCGTTATAACGAAATGCACCTAAGGCTATCAATCCTAAGCCTACGATGATCATAATAAAGGTAGCCCATCCTAAAACGGTATTTTTGTTCATCATTGCCATACTTATGTTTTAAAAATGTCCACAAAAATACTAAAACATTATTTCACAGATATAAAGGGAACTTTGAAAAAATAAACCGTGAGCTAAGTATCCGATATCTTACTAAACTTTGTATTTTAGTCCAACTTTAATAATTGTTATGGACTTAAAATTTAATAAGAACGAAGATTTTAATAAGCTCAAGGTATCGGAACTCAAAGAGCGACTTGCCAGGGTCTACAAAGGTGGCGGTGATAAAAAGATAGAAAAGCAGCATAGCAAGAACAAACTAACGGCCAGGGAACGGATCGATCACCTGGTAGATGAACCTCAGGACTGCATTGAGATCGGTGCGCTTGCTGGTTATGATATGTATAAAGAAGAAGGTGGTTGCCCCAGTGGTGGCGTTGTCGTAAAAATAGGGAAAGTGAAGCAGCATCAGGTCATCATCGTTGCTAATGATGCTACTGTAAAAGCTGGTGCCTGGTTCCCAATTACGGGAAAAAAGAACCTTCGCGCCCAGGAAATAGCTATAGAGAACCACCTTCCTATCATTTATTTAGTGGATAGTGCCGGTGTTTATTTACCGATGCAAGATGAAATATTCCCAGATAAAGAGAACTTTGGCAGGATATTTAGGAACAACGCCATCATGAGCAGTAAAGGGATCACGCAAATTGCCGCGGTGATGGGAAGTTGTGTGGCTGGTGGTGCTTATTTACCTATAATGAGCGACGAGGCACTGATCGTTAACAAGACAGGAAGTATCTTCCTGGCGGGAAGCTATCTGGTAAAAGCGGCCATTGGAGAAGACATCGATAACGAAAAACTGGGCGGAGCGACGACGCATTGTGAAATAAGCGGCGTTACCGATTACAAAGCAGAAACAGACGAGGATGCGCTAGATCAGATCAAAAGAATTTTTGATAAAATGGGAGAACCGGATAAGCAAGGTTTCAACAGGAAAAAACCTGCAAAACCCAAAGAACAAATCGATGAGGTTTTTGGTTTCATACCAGAGAAAAGAAGCGATCAATATGATATGCGTGAAGTGATCAGCCGCCTGGTAGACAAATCAGAGTATGATGAATACAAGGAAGGATATGGACAGACCATCATCACGGCCTATGCAAGGATAGACGGTTGGGCGGTAGGTATCGTGGCCAATCAGCGTAAGGTGGTAAAGTCCAAAAAAGGAGAAATGCAATTCGGCGGTGTTATCTATAGCGATTCAGCGGATAAGGCAACGCGCTTCATCGCCAATTGTAACCAGAAGAAGATACCTTTGGTTTTTCTGCAGGATGTCACTGGCTTCATGGTAGGAAGTAAAAGCGAGCATGGTGGTATCATAAAAGATGGAGCTAAAATGGTCAATGCCGTGAGCAATTCCGTTGTCCCTAAGTTTACCGTCATCATAGGCAATTCGTATGGTGCCGGGAATTATGCCATGTGCGGTAAGGCCTACGATCCGAGACTTATCATTGCCTGGCCAAGCGCAGAACTGGCGGTAATGAGCGGTAATTCCGCAGCTAAGGTATTGTTACAGATAGAGAAATCCAAGCGCAAGGCGCAAGGTGAAAAGATCACTGAAGATAAAGAGAAAGAGCTTTTTGACAAAGTAAAAAGTGAGTATGACGCGCAAACCAGTCCTTATTATGCGGCTGCGAGATTATGGACCGATGCCATTATCGATCCAGTAGATACAAGGAAATGGATAAGCACCGGTATCAATGTCGCTGATCATCAAACCGATATGGGTAAGTTCAATATGGGTGTATTACAGACCTAATAAAGCATCTTTTACCAAGATCAAGGGTCCATTCATCACCATACTGTTCTTCATCCTGTCAATGCCACAATGTTTGGCGCAAAATGCAGATGATGTCGCAGGAAAGCATGCTACGTTCATAGGGATGAGTTTAGACCAGGCCTATATCTTGCAGCACACGGGATCATTAGAGGAAATCGGCGATGCTTATCCATCAGGAATAAGTTTAGACTGGAGTAAGTTGTTACTTAATAAGAACGCCTGGGCGTTCTGTAATTGTTTCCCAAGGTTTGGCGTTGAACTGGCCTACTGGGATTTTGATAAGGAAGAAATCTTAGGAAATGGCGTTATAGCCTTAGGTTACGTTGAACCCTATTTCAGAGCACAAAAAAAAGCGAACTTATTCTTCAGGATAGGACTTGGTGGTACTTACCTAAGCAGACCTTATGATGAACAGGACAATCCGCTTAATGAAACCTACAGCACACATCTAAGCTTTGTGATCATGGCCGGTATCGGTTTAAACTATCAACTGACCGATCAATGGAACCTTAGGTTTTTGGCCAAATATAGCCACACTTCTAACGGAGGTATCAGCAAGCCTAATAAAGGTATTAATTTTCCAGGTTTGAGCATTGGCGTAACCCGGAGTTTGACACCTGTTTCATATCCAGACCATCAAAAAATCGGTTCAAGGAAGCCACCTGAGGAAAGAGCACGCTTCAATTTAACTCACTTTTCGGGTTGGAGTAATGCAAATGTTGGTGATAAGGATAAATTCTATGTATCTGGTCTTTCAGCACAATACAGCCGTTGGGTAGGGAACAGAAGTGCCATCACCGGTGGAACGGAGATCATTTTTGACTATTCCAGACGTGAAAGAATAGAGAACAGTGGCAATAATAAGAGTTTTATACAGGCGGCAGCTCTTGTTGGTCATGAATTTTGGCTCGGAAAGGTGACATTCGGTCAGCAACTTGGGGTTTATTATTTCAATGAAGACCGTATCACTGATGATGTTTATCAACGATATTATTTGACTTACGATATATCGGATAAGCTTCATACCGGGTTCGGCCTAAAAGCACATCGACATGTAGCAGATTTTTTTGATCTTAGAGTAGGTTACCGTTGGTAATGGATACGATAATGATAACCGATCATCAATGATTCTTCAATTACAATTAGTGGTGTCCAATTAAGATATGAAATTTTAGACCTGTGACATCAAAGGCGTCATATAAGACTTGAGACACAAAATGCGTTATTTTAGATAAACTTCAAACAGCTCATTATCAATATAATAATTATTAAAAAAGCAATTTATTAGAGTTCTATCATTCACATACTATACCAAGATATTATAAATTAAGCATGATGCCTTCGGCTTCTATGGAAAGGCATTCTGTTTCACTGGTCTCAAATCGCTTAATGTAAATACAAAACATGGTTTTTATGAATTTTAATCGGACAACAATGAGATAAAATAGATAATAAAATTAATGTCGAGCAGTCGACCCATCACTACAGTAAAACATCAAGGCGATATTAAAGTTTATGAATGAAATACTTATTTAAATGCTCTCAACGATGGAGTTTAAGGTCTTACTAGGTCTCATCTGGTCAAATATCATTTGGTCATCACCCAGATAATATCCATTTATATCAACGGGCTTGCCCTGAGCTTCCAGAAGTTCTTGCTCTATCTTATTCTTTTCTTTTTTAAGTTGTTGGTAGACTTGAATAAAATCATCTTTTAATTCTTTATCCTCACCTTGTTCACTCAAAGCCTTGGCCCAGTAAAAAGCAAGGTAAAATTGGCTCCCTCGATTATCCATCTCGTTAACTTTCCTGGACGGAGAATTGTTATTCTGAAGATAGTCATCATTAGCTTTGTTCAATGCTTCGGCCATAACACGCGCACGGTCGTTCTTATGGATATCAGCAAATTGTTCCAGTGATACGGCCAAAGCCAGGAATTCCCCTAGTGAATCCCAGCGTAAATGACCTTCTTTTAAAAATTGCTGGACGTGCTTGGGAGCTGAACCGCCGGCTCCTGTCTCAAAAAGTCCTCCACCGGAAAGAAGCGGGACAATTGAAAGCATTTTTGCGCTTGTTCCGAGTTCTAAAATAGGAAAAAGGTCTGTCAGATAATCCCTTAGCACATTACCAGTAACAGATACGCAATCATTTCCTTGCTTAATGATCTCGCAACTTTTACGCATGGCTTCTCTGGGATCCAGAATAAGTATTTCCAGGTCAGTGACATCGTGTAACGTTAAATATTCGTTTACTTTCTTTTTAAGGATTTTGTCATGAGCACGCTTATCATCCAGCCAAAAAATAACAGGTGATCCGGTCTCTTTTCCCCGCTTAACGGCTAATCTAACCCAATCTTTTATGGGCAGGTCCTTTGTTTGACACATTCTCCAGATGTCGCCTTTTTCAACCGAATGAGAAAAATAGGTATTTCCTTTTTCATCCCTGACTTCCACATGACCATCTTCTGGTATGATAAAGGTCTTGTCATGTGAGCCATATTCTTCTGCTTTCTGTGCCATAAGTCCTACATTGCTCACATTTCCCATGGTCCTTGGATCAAAAGCACCATTTTCTTTACAGAAATCTATCACTTCCTGATAGATACCGGCATAGCTCCTATCCGGTATCAGGGCTTTCATGTCTTGCAGCTTATCGTTCTTGTTCCACATTTTTCCTGAACTCCTTACGGCTGCTGGCATAGAAGCGTCAATGATAACATTACTGGGAACGTGCAGATTAGTAATACCATTATGGGAATCTACCATTGCCAGGTCTGGTTGATCTTTATACAGTGCATCAATATCTCTTTGGATATTTTGAACGGTATTATCGTCTAATTGGTCCAATTTATCATAAAGGTCACCTATACCATTATTAGAGTTGAAATTTATATGATCAAGCTCAGACTTATATTTTTTCAAGATCTTTTCATAGAAGACTTCAACAACATGACCGAAAATTACCGGATCGGAAACCTTCATCATGGTCGCTTTTAGATGAACCGAGAAAAGTACATCCTTTTCTTTCGCGTCCCTTATCTCTTTTCTGATATGATCCCTGAGCGACCTTACGCTCATGAAAGAAGCGTCCACTACTTCCTTATCTTCTACTTGAAGGTCTTGTTTTAATATTTGATCACTCCCATCTTCCTTTTTTAGTATGATGGACAGTTTCGCATTTCCATGGACAACATTGGACTGTTCAGAAGCATAAAAATCACCTTCTTGCATGTGAGCCACATGGGATTTTGAACTTTCGCTCCAGGCTCCCATACTATGTGGATTGTTCTTTGCATAATTTTTTACAGGCTGAGCAACTCTTCTATCGGAATTACCTTGTCTGAGCACTGGGTTCACAGCACTTCCTAAAACTTTCTGATATCGCTTTAAGACCTCGCGGTCCTCATCTGTTTTCGGCTCGAACGGATAATCTGGAATGTTATAGCCTTTGGCCTTTAGTTCATCTATTGCGGCGGTGAGTTGTGGCACAGAAGCACTAATATTAGGTAATTTGATGATGTTCGCTTTTTCATCAGCGGTCATTTTGCCTAATGATCGCAGATCATCAGCTACTTTTTGATCTTCTGATAAATGGTCTGGAAATTGGGCCAATATTCTGGCTGCTAATGAAATATCCCTGGAGTGGATGGAGATGTCAGCCTTTTTAAGATAGTTCCTTACGATAGGTAACCAGGAATAAGTGGCTAATGCTGGAGCTTCGTCTGTTTTTGTGTAAATTATCTGTTTGTCCATGAAAGAATGATTATTGATTTCCTTACAATGCTCATAGATACTGAACCGTAAGCTTTCTCAAATATATTAATAAAGTTGTTCTACATAAAAAAACCTCTTTGATATAAGAGGTTTTTAGGTATTTAAGGAATTTAAGCTTCCCGCTTTTCTTTGATCCTGGCCTTTTTACCTGTAAGGTTCCTAATGTAATTGATACGAGCTCGTCTTACCTTACCGCGTTTATTGACCTCTATTTTTTGTAGTGCTGGCATATTCAATGGGAATATTCTTTCCACACCTACGGTTCCGCTCATCTTCCTGATCGTGAAGGTTTTAGTGGCTCCAGTTCCTTTAACTTGGATGACCGTTCCCCTAAAGAACTGTGTTCTTGTTTTTTGACCCTCTTTAATGCTGTAATAAACCGTTATCGTATCTCCTGCTGAGAATTGAGGAAAGTCCTTATGTTCTACGAAATTTTCCTCTACATGTTTGACCAGATCCATAATCTATTTGTTTAATCAATTAAATTTCAAATCAACATACACGTATATCGCCAGTGGTTAATTTGAAGTTTGCAAATATAATAAATTAATCCTTCAGGGAAATTATTTTTTTAAGGAATGTTCATTGATTGCCATATCTACTCAACCCTTTTAACGAATTGCCCTTCGCGTCTTTGTTTTTCCTCGAGCAGAAGTGCCAGTTCCCTACTCGTTTGCCCCTGAACGGATGAATTTTCCTGAGCTCTTCTCATCAGGTAGGGAATCACGTCACGAATGGGACCGAAAGGTAATAGTTTGATCGCATTAGAGCATTCCTTACCGATATTGAAACTGATATGATCGCTCATACCATAAAGTTGACCAAACCAAATCCTCGAGTCGTCCAGGTCTATACCTTTCTGGTTCATCAGTTGTATCGCCATATACGTGCTTACCTCATTATGGGTTCCTATGAAAACCGCTATATCGTCTATATTATCAATGCAATAGCACATCACCGCATTGAAATTAACGTCTGTCGCCTCTTTGTCCTCACATATGGGCGTTTGATAGCCTTTCCTGGCCGCTCTATTGTTCTCTTTTTCCATGTAGGCACCACGAACTACTTTGAAGCCTAATTTGTAGCCACCTTCCTGAGCCCGTTGGTGCATTTCTTTGACGTAGGTCAATCTATCCCATCGATAACATTGTAAGGTATTATAGATGATTGCTCTTTTTTGATTATATTTAGCCATCATCTGTTCGCAAAGCTCATCGGCGGCATCTTGCATCCATGATTCTTCTGCATCGATCAAAAGGTCTGTATCATGGTCATAAGCGGCTTTACAAACCTTTTCAAACCTCGCTTTTACTCTTTCCCATTCTTTTTCCTCTTCTGCTGTAAGCTCAACTTTTTCAGTGATCTTTTGCCATATCTCGAACCTGCCTAATCCGGTAGGTTTTGCCACAGCAAAGGGTATTTCGATGTGATCGGAAGCATACTTGATGATATCTATTTTTACCTGAGCGGTTTTGTCGAACTCTTCATCGGTCTTCTTTCCTTCAACGGAATAATCCAATACAGACTTCACATTCTTTTCGTACATCTGTTTGACGATCGGCATAGAATCCTCCAGGCTCTCTCCTCCACAGAATTGCGCGAATATGGTCTTTTTGATCAATCCTTCTACCGGCAAGTTCAATTTTAATGATAACTTAGTAAAGAAGATTCCAAGGGGAACGAAGAAAGGTATGTTCATGGTCTTAAAAATGAACAATGAACGATCAAGATCTTTCTTAGTCTTCAATATGAAAGCATCTTTCGTATTGTTAAATATTTTAGTATCAACCATTTAGAATTTAATTTAATTTTCTCAAATATATTAATGATTTTCAACTTTTCACTAAAGTATAAGTCCTATTTTTGAGCTTTGAACAATAGGTAAGAATGAATTCGATAAACGATACATTACCAGCTAATTATATTTTTAATAAGCCTTATGAAAAGTTAATTCAACTGTTAAGAGAACGACGTCCTTCAAAGGTGTTCCTTTTGGTAGATACAGATACAGAAGAGCATTGTTTACCTGAGTTTAAGAAAAAAACAGAACAACTACCGATCAATGAGGTTTTCACAGTAAAAAGCGGAGAAAGGACCAAGTCCTTTGATACCAGCGTTTACCTCTGGAAAAAACTGGCCGAACATGATGCGGATAGGCATTCTTTACTGATCAACCTGGGTGGTGGAATGATCACTGACCTGGGTGGCTTTGTCGCTTCCACTTATAAAAGAGGGATGGATTTCATTAATATCCCTACCACACTATTGGCAATGGTAGATGCGGCTATAGGCGGCAAGACCGGAGTGAACCTGGACCATTTGAAGAACCAAATAGGCACGATAAGTTCCGCAAGGTTAGTGCTTTTTGACCTGAGTTATCTACAAACGCTAAATGAAAAAGAGGTTAAAAGTGGATTTGCAGAAGTGCTGAAACACGGGCTAATAGCAAGTATGGATTATTGGAAAAACGTTAACAGCAAAGAAAACGTCCTAGATCAGGCAGAATACATGATCAAGGGTTCTGTATCTGTCAAATCAAGCATCGTAGAAAAGGACCCAAATGAAGAAAATATACGCAAACATTTAAACTTTGGTCATACGCTGGGACACGCCATAGAGTCCTTTTCTCATAAGACTATGGAAACACCAATGCTCCATGGTGAGGCGATTGCTCATGGAATGATATTAGAATCCTATCTATCGTATAAAATATCAGGACTTGAAAAACATTATTTAACCGATATAATTACAGTTATCAAAAAGCACTATGAACTAAAGGGATTTTCTGAAGCCGAACAAAATAACATTATCGACCTACTTCGTTATGACAAAAAGAACAAGAATGGTAATGTGCTTTTCGTACTATTGAAGAATATGGGAGATGCTGTTCATAATATATCGATAGAGCACGATATCATTAAGGAAGCTTTTTCCTATTTGAATGATCATTAGTTAATTGTCCTGGTGATATAACAGAATTCACTTGCTCAAGGAACATTCGACTTGTTTGATTATATTTGATTATGTTTGTACAACCAATTTATTATACGTGTCAGCATCTAGTGTCAAGCATTTCAATATTTCTGAAAGGAAGATACTTTTAAGGATAGTTGATGTTCTATCAGCTATAGTTGGTATCTATGTTTTTTCTGAGTATCATGAGCTTTCTTACTTTGATATCCAGCAAAGCGATGTTATCTGGTATGTTTTGCTAAGCTTTTATATTCTGCTCTTTGGAACGATCTTCGAGATCTATGACCTGCAAAAAGCTGAATCCAGGTTCAAGATATTCAAGAATCTTACATTAGCAATTCTCCTTACTGTTTTGTTCTTTTTGCTTACCCCTGTTTATACACCTTCCTTACCAGCTAACAGGATAGAGATCGTGTATTTTTTTGGTATCCTTTTACTGAGCATCTTCTTGTGGAGAATTTTTTATATAAGTGTTATCACCTCTCCGCGGTTTTACAGGAATTCTGTCATCGTTGGAGATAATTATAATCCCGTTGAGGTAAAGAAAGAACTTGAAAAAAGCGATCCCCACTTTTTCGTGAGGGCTTATCTTCATACTGGCAATGAGGCGGTTTACGGTATGGGTGAAGATTGTGTGGCTTTAGCTCATGATGCCTTAGAGTCTTTTGTTATTAACAACAATATAAGTGAGATCATTGTTACGAATTCCTTCAAAGGGGTTGATAATAAACTGGCCCGCATTCTGATACCTCTACTTAGAAAAGGGTATTCCATAAGGTCTTATTCCCATGTCTATGAAGACCTTTCCAGTAAAGTTCCTGTCCAGAACGTAGGGAATGATTTTTATTGCTATTTCCCTTTCAGTAAAAGCCATAATAACAAGCTGTATCAAACTTTTCATAGATTCATGGACATCATCGTAGGAACAATTGGTTTGATGTTCCTATGCCTTATCTTACCTTTTGTAATGTTGATCAACCTATTGTTTAATAAAGGTCCGATTTTTTATAAGCAAGTGCGCGTAGGTAAGAACGGAAAGCATTATTTGATCTATAAGTTGCGTACCATGGTGAAGGATGCTGAAAAGAAAGGCGCACAATGGGCAACAAAGAACGATGCAAGGATCACCGTGTTCGGGAATATCCTGAGAAAAACCAGATTAGATGAAGTACCTCAGTTCATCAACGTGTTCAAAGGTGATATGAGCTTTATAGGACCCAGACCAGAGCGTCCTCATTTTGTGGAAGAGCTAGAAAAACGAATTCCTTTCTATGAAATAAGACATGTCATCAAACCAGGTGTCACCGGTTGGGCTCAGGTAAATGCTAAGTATGCTTCATCGGCAGAAGATACGCTAGAAAAGCTCCAGTTCGACCTTTATTATATCAAAAACAGGAATGTCTTCCTTGATCTGAGGATATTGCTCAAGACATTCTCTACGGTTATCTTCTTTAGGGGTCAGTAAATTCAGTTTTCAAAACTTTCAACGGTTTGGTGAATCGCTACCAGTCTTCTTAGCATTCCCTTGAGCTTAGAAAGTTCTAGCATGTTCGCGCCATCACTTTTTGCCTTTGAAGGGTCAAAATGGGTTTCAAGAAAAAGCCCATCAACTTGATTAACGACCGCTGCTCTGGCCATGTTTTCTATCATATCAGGCCTTCCACCGGTAACACCGCTACGCTGATTAGGTTGCTGAAGAGAATGAGTTACATCTAGAATGGTAGGTGCAAAACCCTTTAAGGTAGATATTCCTCTAAAATCAACAAGCATGTCCTGGTAACCGAACATCGTTCCACGATCGGTCAGCAAAACCTTTTTAGAGCCACTGTCCTTCACTTTTTGTACGGCATGTTTCATACTTTCCGGGCTCATGAACTGCCCTTTTTTCAAGTTGACCCACTTGCCTGTATTTGCAGCAGCTACGACAAGATCGGTTTGTCTTACTAAAAAAGCAGGTATTTGGAGTACATCCACATATTCGGCAGCCATTGATGCTTCCCTGCTTTCATGGATATCAGTAATCACCGGTAGGTCATGATGAGCACTTATTTTATTGAGAATTTCCAGGGCTTTTATATCACCTATTCCTGTAAAGCTATCTATTCTACTCCTGTTTGCCTTTCTGTAAGATCCTTTGAATATTAAAGGTATCTGAAGTTCATCGGTTATTTTTACCAGTTCATCGGCAATGCGAAATGCCATTTCTTCTCCTTCAATGGCACATGGTCCGGCGATAAGGAAAAAACTATTTGCGCCGGCATGCTTTAATTTAGGAATATTGGGATTTATCATTATTCTAATTTCAACGTGTAAAATTACGATTAAGTAGAGAATTAAGAAAATGAATTACTGACAGCTTGTCATGGTAGATCTACTGGCATAAAGATTGATCTGTTAAGGTAAAATAGAAAATTAATAATTATGGGTAAAATAATAGGTATTGATCTGGGAACAACCAACTCATGCGTGTCTGTAATGGAAGGTAATGAGCCTACGGTTATTCCTAATTCAGAAGGAAAAAGAACAACACCATCCGTTATCGCTTTTGTAGAGGATGGCGAAATAAAGGTAGGTGACCCTGCAAAACGTCAGGCGGTTACCAATCCTGAAAAGACCATAAGCTCTATTAAACGCTTTATGGGAAATAAATATTCTGAATCATCAAAAGAAGCTGAACGTGTTTCCTACAAGGTCATCAAAGGTGATAATGATACCGCTAGAGTTGACATTGATGGTAGGAAATATACACCTCAAGAACTTTCAGCGATGATATTGCAGAAGATGAAAAAGACTGCTGAGGATTATACCGGTCAGGAAATCACCGAGGCTGTAATTACTGTACCTGCTTACTTTAATGATTCGCAAAGACAAGCGACCAAAGAAGCTGGTGAGATCGCTGGTCTAGAAGTTAAAAGAATTATCAATGAACCAACGGCGGCATCATTGGCTTATGGATTGGATAAGAAAGATACAGACCAAAAAATCGTTGTCTTTGACTTTGGTGGTGGTACACATGATGTTTCCATCCTTGAATTAGGGGATGGTGTTTTTGAGGTATTATCAACTGATGGTGACACTCACTTAGGTGGTGATGATGTAGACCAGGCTATCATCGATTGGTTAGCTGAAGAGTTCAAGAAAGATGAGGACATCGACCTTAAAAAGGATAAAATGGCATTGCAGCGATTGAAAGAAGCCGCTGAAAAAGCTAAAATAGAATTATCTTCAGCTTCATCCACAGAAGTCAATCTGCCTTATATCACCGCGACTCAAAGTGGCCCAAAACACCTTGTAAAGTCGCTTAGTAAGCCTAAGTTCGAGCAATTGATCGATTCATTAGTTAAAAGGACCATCGAACCTTGTAAAAAAGCATTAAAAGATGCAGACCTTTCAGCAAGTGATATCAATCAGGTAATCCTAGTTGGTGGATCTACAAGGATACCAGCTGTTCAGAAAGCAGTAAAAGAATTCTTTGGTAAAGAACCTAGTAAAGGAGTAAATCCTGACGAAGTTGTCGCGATAGGTGCTGGAATTCAAGGTGGTGTGCTCACCGGTGATGTGAAAGATGTTCTTTTATTAGACGTAACTCCACTATCCCTTGGTATTGAAACCATGGGTGGCGTTAATACGAAGTTGATAGAAGCTAACACGACCATCCCGACGAACAAATCGCAAATATTCTCAACCGCTCAGGACAATCAACCGAGTGTTGAAATACATGTGCTTCAGGGAGAACGACCGATGGCCAAAGACAACAAGACAATAGGTAGATTCCATTTAGATGGCATACCACCAGCGCCAAGAGGTAAACCACAGATCGAAGTGAAGTTCGATATCGATGCGAACGGTATCATCAAAGTAAGTGCTACCGATAAAGAAACAGGTAAATCTCAAGATATCCGTATCGAAGCTACTTCAGGATTGACCGAAGAAGAAATAGAGAAAATGAAAAAAGATGCTGAGGCCAATGCTGATGCCGATAAGAAACAAAAAGAAAAGGTCGATAAGTTGAATGAAGCCGATGCATTGATATTCCAGACGGAAAGTCAATTGAAAGAACATGGCGATAAGCTTAGCGACGATAAGAAGAAACCTGTTGAAGATGCTTTAGAAGAGCTTAAGGAAGCGCACAAGTCTGAAGATATAGATAAGGTACAACCTGCTTTAGATAAATTGAATGAAGCATGGAAGGCCGTATCTGAGGAAATGTACAAAGCTCAGGCTGAACAACAACAAGGGCAACAAGCTGGTGGTCAGCAAGGCTCAGCAGATGGTAAATCATCAAAGGACGATAAAAACAATGATGATGTAGAGGATGTTGATTTTGAAGAAGTGAAATAGTACACCAGATCATCAATTCATAAAAGCTGCTTTGTAAATCTCAAAGCAGCTTTTTTATGTAAAAACTTTAAGGAATTATTAAACTGATGAAACCTTATAAGTTGGATTGCTGAATTACTTTTGTATAAAAAAGTATATTGAAGAACCTACTTTATTTTCTTTTAGCTCTATTAAGTTATCAGTCCTATGGTCAGGTAGAACTATCTGGAAAGGTGAAGGATAAGAGCGATGGTTCTGTGGTACAGCAAGCTTACCTTTTTATAAAACCCATCAATAAAGCTATAAGCACCGACGAAAAGGGTTTTTACGAGATATCCTTAGAACCCGGAGAATATATTATCAATGTAAATTATCTGGGGTTTCAGGAATACAACGAACGAATAAGGATCGATGCAGATAGGGAATTGGACATTTATCTCCAGCCTAAGGCTGAATCGCTAGAAGAAGTGATCGTTGAAAAGGACATAGAAAAACTTGACATCAGGGATCCGCAGATGAGCGTTAATCGATTGAGCTCAGAAACGATAAAAAAAATTCCCGTAGTATTAGGCGAGGCCGATGTGGTGAGGAGTTTGATAAAATTACCCGGAATTACGAACGCTGGTGAAGGATCCTCTGGTTTTAACGTTAGAGGCGGAGGAGCAGACCAGAATCTGGTCTTAATGGATGACGCAACCATTTACAACTCCTCTCATTTGTTCGGATTGTTCTCTGTATTCAATCCAAACGCTGTGGAAAACCTAACCTTATATAAAGGAGGCATTCCTCCCAGATATGGTGGTAGATTATCATCAGTACTCGATGTAGACCTTAAATCCGGTGACCTTCAGAATCATAAAGGAGATGCGAGCATAGGTGTGGTCAGTAGTAAATTGAACGTACAGGGACCAATAAAAAAAGGTAAGACTTCGTACTACTTTGGCGGAAGGAGCTCTTATGCACATTTGTTCCTGAAGCTAACGGATAATTCGAACTCCGCTTACTTCTATGATGTAAACGCTAAGCTAAAACACAGGTTCAATGAGGATGATCAATTATACTTCTCCAGTTATTTAGGAAGGGATGTATTTTCGCTGGCGGAAAGTTTTAAGAACACTTACGGAAACACGTTCGCAAGTTTAAGATGGAAGCATCGGTTCAATGATGACCTAACCAGTGATCTATCCTTTACCTTCACGGACTATCTTTACAGGCTCAATCTGGAGTTCGTAGGGTTTGAGTTTGAGAACGGCATCTATGACCTGGACATGAACTATGATATGAACCACTTTTTATCAGACGAACTACAATTAAGATATGGTCTGGAAAGTATCTATCACACCTTTAATCCAGGTTATATAAAACCCACTTCCCCAACTTCAGGCATCACGGAAGACCAGCTTCCACGAAAATATGCCTGGGATAATGCTGCATATCTGGGCATTTCTCAAGATATTACTGATGATCTTAAATTAGACTACGGATTGCGTTTCAGTGCTTTTTCTCGTTTAGGTCAAAATGAAACTCCTGTTTATGAGAATGATCAGCCCGTCATTTATAATGAAGAACTGAACATTTATGAGGAAGCAGAACCGATTAGAACGTTCAATCGTTCCAACACGGAGATCGTGAAGACGTACTTAAACTTTGAACCAAGATTTTCAGCATCTTATACTTTCTCAGAAAGTACTTCTATCAAGGCGAGCTATAACAGGATGGTACAGAACTTACATCTGATATCAAATACTTCCTCACCTACTCCACTGGATATTTGGACCCCTAGCGGAACTTTCATACAACCCGAGAAATTAGACCAGTTTGCCTTCGGTTTTTTTAAGGAGTTCAATGACGATAGGTTTACATTAGAGATAGAGAGCTTTTATAAGTCCATAGATAATAAGTTGGATTATGTAGACGGAGCTGACCTGATCGCTAATGATGATGTAGAAAGGTTCGTGCTAAGCGGTGAAGCTAGGAGTTATGGCCTGGAATTCCTTTTTAAAAAGAATGAAGGCGACCTTACAGGTTGGGTTGCTTATACCTTATCCCGATCAGAACAAAGAACGCCAGGAAGGACTACTGATGAACCTGGAATAGCCGGTGGCGACTGGTATCTGGCCAATTATGATAAGACACATGACCTGTCCATAGTAGCAAATTATGACTGGAACAAACAATGGAGCTTCAATGCAAGTTTTATAGCGCAAACCGGACTTCCGGTGAACTTTCCCGTAGGACAATTTGAGTTCCAGGGTTTGAACATTCCTGTATTTGAAGGTAGGAACACAAATAGGTTACCTACGGTACACAGATTAGATGTATCAGCAAATTATAAACCCAAAAAGCAGAACGACCTGTGGGACGCTTCCTGGAACTTCAGTATCTATAACGTGTATAACAGGATGAACGCAGCCGCATTAAGCTTTGAACAAAATAGGACAACCGGTAGGAACGAAGCCGTAAGATTATCTATATTTGGGATAGTACCAGCAGTTAGTTATCAAATAAAATTCTAGAAAATGAAAAGATCTGTCATTGCTTTACTGTGTATTTTCTTTCTGTATGGATGTGAAGAGGTGGTTTTCGTAGACCTTCAAGAGGCTGAAAAAAGAATCGTCATCGATGCTTCCATCAAATGGATCAAAGGTACGGATGGAAGCGATCAGAAGATAAGGATCAGTAAGACCCGAGGTTTTTATGAAGAAGACCCTATTCCGGTAACGGATGCATCAGTTACCATAACAATGCCAAATGACCAACTGATAACCTTCACCAATGATGAGGACCAACCGGGAACTTACACGACAAATGAATTCCTACCTGAGTTGAATGAAACCTATGAACTCAACGTGCAGGCAGAAGGTCAACAATTCCGGGCTACGGAAACCTTGAAACCTGTGGTTCCCATCGACTCCATTACACAAAGGAACGATAGCGGATTTAGCGGGGAAGAGATAGAAATAAAGACCCATTACACTGATCCGGCAGGTGTTGAGAATTATTACCTTTTCGCCTATCGCGTTCCTTTCATTCAAATACCGACCCTGGAAATATTCGATGATGAGTTTAACGACGGAAACCCCATATTCTCTACTTATCAGGAAGAAGACCTGGAAAGTGGGAATGTCGTAAACATCCAGATGCAAGGAATTTCCAGACAATATTACGATTACCTGTTCCTGCTTTTAAGTCAGGTAGGTGATAGTGGCGGTCCATTCCAAACACGACCCGCGACCGTGAGAGGAAATATAATCAATACGGATAATGAAGATAACTATCCTTTTGGTTATTTTAGTCTTTCAGAAGTCGATACTTTGAACTACTTAGTACAATGATCTTATGAACAGTAAGGATTCTTTACCGAAGACAGAAGCTGAATCTTATTACAACGATATCGACCGTATGACAAGCGCCGAGATCATCCAGGCAATGAATCGGGAAGATAAGCAAGTGGCCGATGCAGTTGAACTCGTTCTCGATAAAATATCAACACTTGTAGATAAGAGTCTGGTAAGATTAAAGCAAGGTGGGAGATTGTTTTACATCGGCGCGGGTACCAGCGGAAGATTAGGTATATTAGACGCCAGTGAATGTCCACCTACATTTGGCGTAGCGCGAGGTAAGGTCATCGGTATCATTGCTGGTGGAGATGAGGCGATAAGAAATGCTGTAGAAAAAGCAGAGGATAATAGTGATCAATGCTGGAGAGACCTGAAGGAATATTCTGTGGGTAAGAATGATGTGGTGATAGGTCTGGCAGCTTCAGGGAGAACACCTTATGTGGTAGGCGGAATAGAAGATGCTAGGGAAAATGGTCTGTTAACTGGTTGTATAACGGCCGATAAAAATTCTCCCCTGGCAAGATCATCAGAAGTTGCCATTGCTGTTGACCTGGGGCCGGAATTTATAAGCGGTAGTTCCAGACTAAAGGCAGGAAGCGCACAGAAAATGATATTGAACATGATGTCTACGGCTTGTATGGTAGGATTAGGTCATATAAGAGGCAATAGAATGGTAGATATGCAACTGTCCAATCAAAAATTAGTAAAGCGCGGCGCTCGTATTATAGCCGAAGAGCTAGAGCTAGACCTCGAAAAAGCGGAAAAACTACTTGTTCATTACGGTAGTGTAAGAAAAGTCCTAATAAATGAGCAAAAGAACTAACAAAGAAAGATTAGGCAAAGGAATCAAGTTCCTTGCGATATCCTTGGTATTGATATTTACTGGACCGAGCATCATATTTAGCGCCTTCAAGAACCAGGAACATCCTTTTTACATTCCTGTGCTCATTTTAGGGATATTGATCGCCATAGGTGCTATGATAATGATATTCCTGGGCATTAAAAAGACGGTCAGTGCTTTCTTTGATGATTGATGTCTTTTTTCTATTGTAAATTTATGGTAAAACTTCCGTTTGTAAATGAAAGTGTCTGATCTGTATCAATATCTTCACCATCCAGACTAAAAGTTCCTTCAATAGTAACATCTGATACATTAGTAACAGAAAACTGACCTGAATCAGCTAATGATAGGACATTGAGCTCTTGAACCGGGTCATCGAACTTAAAGGAGAAAGGATTTAGTGCAGAACCAGGTTCTGGATGGGCGTTGACATCAAAATCACCTTCGCTCAAATCCACAGGAAGCACCAGGTCAACCTGTTGTGATGCTTGTGTATCATCTTCATTCAGGTTCAAAAATTTGTATACTACCACATCATTATTGCTCGGAAAGTTGATGTCATCCAGATCGAAGGTCGTGGCCTCACCATCAATATCAACACTGAGTGAACCACTGACCTCATTTCCACCATCATCTGGTCCGCCCTGGTTCGGCGTGTTATCTTCAAAAAAGATGTCCGTAAAACTTCCATTGGTAACATTAAGGGTATCGTTGCTGCTTATTTCTACAAATTCACCAGAGAAAGTTCCAGAAATACGAGTATTTACCGTATCAAGGGTTTCTATGTTCAGGACTCCCGTTTCAGCTGTAAAAAATGCTGATAAGGCTTCTTCCACATCAGTATTATAAAAACCGTTCGCCTGATTTGTGGAAAGGTCTTTTTCTCCAATGGCAGGAATAGGAAGTCCAAAGCCGATACGCTTATTGTTCATCGTTCCGGAAAATTGTAGGCCATCTTCCGTTAGTTCAGCGGTTATCTCATCAGCATTAAAATCAATGGTATCTGATAATGTGGCCTGAAAGATAGCATCCAAGTTCGGGTCTTCTTCTTCGTTCTGGGCATTATCAAAACCTTCAAGCGGTTCATCATCACAGCTTGATATGCTTATCATCATTAAAAGAATAAATATGAATTTGAATTTTAGAACGTTCATGGGTAATGATTTTTGTCGTAAAAATAATCAATTTTTAAAGATGCGATGTTTGTTTCGCAATTGAAATAACAGGATGAGCCCTATGATAAAGAAAATGATGAGGAAGAATATCGAATATCGGACACTTCCGGTCAATTGAGCACTTATACCATAAAAGCTCATTCCTATGACAAGTCCTATCTTCTCCGTTACATCGAAAAAACTGAAAAAGGAGGTGGTATCTTTCTCATCATTAGGAATATACTTGGAATAAGTAGAACGAGATATCGATTGGATGGCACCCATGACAAGTCCTACGAAAAAGGCCGCGATATAGAATTGAACAGGTGTATGGATAAAATAGGCATAGACACATACGGTAACCCATATGATATTAATGATGATCAGTACATTAAGGTTGCCGATCTTCCTGGAAAGTCTGGCTGCAAAATAAGCACCTGCGATCGCCACGAGCTGAATAAGCAGGATGCTCGTTATCAGCCCGGTCGTGGAATCCGTATTTCCCCACTTGATCTCTTCAACGCCAAAATAGGTGGCGATGAGCATGATAGTCTGCACGGCCATACTATAGATAAAAAAAGCTGTGAGGTATTTTTCCATGAACGGATCCATTCTGATCTTACGGAAAACCAGCTTCAGCTCTCGAAATCCGTTGAAAAGATAATTCTTTCCCTGAATGGTACTTTTGTTGGAACTCGGAAGTATACTATAAGTATATTGACTGAAGCCGATCCACCAGATACCGGTAAGCACGAAGGACCATCGGGTTGGGACGCTCTCTGATGCAAAACCGAATGTCTCATAATTCAGTATCATGATAAGACAAATGATCAATAAGAAAATACTTCCTATATAACCTAAAGAGAAACCTAATGAACTGGCTTTATCTTGTTGGTCCTTGAATGCAATGTCAGGTAAATAGGAATTATAAAAGACGATGCTTCCCCAGAAACCGACCAATCCAAAAAAATAACTCAAAAGACCGAACCACAAGAATTCCAGGCTGAACCAGTATAATCCTATACAGCCAAGGGCTCCCAAATAATTAAAGGACTTCATAAAGCTTTTCTTGTTACCTAAATAATCTGCAATACCACTTAAAAACGGGCTCATCAATGCGATGACAATAAAGGCCAATGCCGTTACATAGGAGATCAGCGCGTCGTTATTGAATTGAAATCCCATGAATGCAACCGTATCATTGATAACATTCCCCTGATCATCCTTTATCACGGTCAAAGCTCCATAGAATATTGGAAAAACGGCTGATGAAATAACCAGGCTATATACTGAGTTGGCCCAATCATAGAATGCCCAGGCGCGAATCAGTTTTTTATGACCTTTGGGTAAAGTTTTCCTCATCACTTATTCAAAAGAGCTTACACCCAGTTCTCTAGCTTTTTGTTTTGCTTTAGAACTCCATTCTTTCAAGTTCTTAATTCTGGTCTCATTGGATGGATGAGTGCTCAAGAATTCAGGTGGCGCCTTTCCTCCCGAAGCTTCACTCATCCTTTGCCATAATTTGTAAGCATGGCTGGGATCATAACCTGCTATGGCCATGATCGTAAGCCCTATCTTATCTGCTTCTGTCTCGTGCTTCCTTGAAAAGGGAAGCATGACACCTAACTGGCTTCCTAGACCATAAGCCACATTGAAGATCTCTTGTTCTTCATCATTATCATCACCAATGGCGGCCATTCCCACTACACCAACGGCTTGCTGTATTGAAGCTGCGCTCATCCGTTGTTGTCCATGGTTGGCCAACGCGTGCGCCACCTCATGACCCATTATGGTCGCAATGCCGTTATCGTTTTTGGCAACGGGCAGGATCCCGGTATAGAAGGCTACTTTACCGCCCGGCATTGCCCAGGCATTGATCATATCCTTTTTGATGAGGGAGAATTCCCATTCATAGTCTTTCGTGTAGTCCTCGTATCCTTTTTCCGCTAACCATTTTTCTGCAGCGTTCGCAATGCGGTCTCCTATCCGCTGTATCATCTTCGCATCTTCTGTTCCTTTTTCAAGGTTCTCCTTGTCAAGGACCTGATCATATTGTTTAAATGACATCGGTATCAACGTTGAATTAGGGACAATAGCAAGGGTCTTTTTCTCTGTAAATGGATTAGTATTACAAGAAATTGCAATAAATAGAAATAGTAAAAGGTATCTTACAAACTTCATGGTGAAATGTTTTTAGAGAACAAAATAACAGAATATTCATGGAGTAGGTACATCTTTTCAGGTCAACTTATTTTATTTGAGCTATCATTTTCATAATTAACAAAACCCTAAAAATAATCGGTCTTAAAATTCTTAGTTTTAAATCAAAATTGTTACGATATGAAGTTATTGATATTAAGTGTCTTATTGATGGTAAGCTGTCAATCTAAAGGACAAAAGGACGATACTTCCGATGATTTTCCTATCCAGAAATCGGAAAAAGAATGGAAGAATATACTTACAGACCAAGAATACCAGGTATTAAGGGAAGCAGGTACCGAAAGAGCTTTCAGTAGTGCGTTGCTCAAGGTCAAAAAGCCAGGAACATTTGTCTGCGCTGCTTGTGAGAATCCGCTCTATGAGACCAGATATAAGTTTAAAAGTGGTACTGGATGGCCTAGCTTTGACAGACCTATTGAAGGTGCGATCGCCTATGACTCCGATAGTAAATTGGGATACACCCGGAAAGAGCTGCTATGTGGCCAATGCGGTAGTCATTTAGGTCACGTATTTAATGATGGTCCCAGGGAAACCACTGGAAAAAGGCATTGTATCAACGGAGTAGCATTGGATTTTAAAGCCGATAATGATGAAAAATAAAAATGAACTTAGCGAAGAACAAAAACGGATACTGATCAACAAAGGAACCGAACCTCCGTTCTCTGGGAAGTACAATTTACATTTTGAAGATGGTGTCTATAAATGTGCCGGTTGTGATGAACCTTTGTTCGAAAGTGATATGAAATTTGAAAGCAATTGCGGTTGGCCCAGTTTTGACGAGTCCATAACTGGTAAGATCAGCTATAAGAAAGATAGATCTTTAGGTATGATCAGGACAGAAATACTTTGCGCCAATTGTGGCGGTCACTTAGGTCATATTTTCGATGACGGACCTACCGATACCGGACAGCGATATTGTGTGAATTCCTTAAGTTTACAATTCAAAAAAGATGATGAAAATTAAAATAGGTCTATTAAGCATTCTATTTGTTCTATTTGCTTCCTGTGAAGGTGATAGAGGTCCACAAGGTCCGCCAGGCACGAATATATTGGGACAGGTTTTTGAGGTGACCGTGGATTTTTCACCAGCGAATAATTATCAGGTATTGGTAGAATTTCCACAAAATATAGAAGTTTTTGAAAGTGATGTAGTTATGGTCTATTTACTGGAAACACAGGTGAGCGACACTTCCGGTCCCATAGATGTATGGACGCCACTTCCGCAAAGCTTCTTCCTGGACGATGGAAGTCAATTAGTCTATAATTTCAATCATACATTCCTGGATGTGAGCTTGTTCCTGGACGGTAACACCAATCTGGATACCGTTCCTTTCAGTTTTATTGAAGACCAGGTCTTTAGAATTGCTATCTTGCCCGCAGATTTTGCGAATGACCCAAATGTTGATATATATGATTATAATTCTCTGCAAGAACAACTTAGGAACCAACCTGATTTCAAGGTTCACGAGATCGTTAAGCCTTGAGGCCTATGTTTAGGTGCTTAAGATACTCCTGTTCTTTAATTTTTCTTGTATGGGTTAGTTTTTCCTACGGACAACTGAGCTTCTGTCCAGGCAATACCGGAGATCCTATATTTGAAGAGGACTTTGGGCAAGGCAATACCAATGGTCCGCCTCTACCAGCTGATGTTACTTCTTATACTTACGTAGATCAGGCACCGCAGGATGGCCAATACACCTTATCAAGTAGCCTGGGACAATTAGGTGGTTTTCATTCCACTGATGACCACACTGGTAATACAAATGGAAAAGCCTTTATCGTCAATGCTAGTTTTGACCCTGGTTTATTTTACCAAATACCAATTCAGGGACTTTGTGAGAACAATTCCTACGAATTCTCTGCTTTTTTAATGAACCTTTACGATACATCCACCCAGTTTTGCGATGGAACAGGCATTCCCGTCAATGTAAAGTTCCAAATATGGGATGAAACCGATACAAGCTTGCTGGCAGAAGGCGATACAGGGAACATTAATGGAAGTAGCACGCCTAATTGGCAACAGTTCGCATTGACGTTCACTACCCTTGACGATCAAAATGCAGTTATACTAAAAATGTTGAACAACGGGGAAGGCGGATGTGGTAACGACCTGGCCATAGATGACATCGTCTTCCGTTCATGTGGTGATGAAACCGATGTGGTAAGTGAAAATAATGATGACTCGATCACTATATGCAGTAACGAAACACTGGATGAACCCGTAATATTGAATGCTGAACCTGATTTTAGCGTTTATGATTCTCATTTCTATCAGTGGCAGTTTAGTAGTGATGGTGATAATTGGTCCGATATTCCCGGCGAAACGAACGAGCAGCTCATCATTGATCCCTTTCAGGCCGGTAACTACAGGACATTGGTCGCAGAAGACCCCGTAAACGTAGATAACACCTTGTGCAATAGTATCTCTAATGTCTTTATATTAGGAACGGATGACCCATTACCCCTAACAAGTTTAGGCGATCAGGAAATTTGCGATGGAGAAGTAGCTACCCTGGCCGTTCAGGAGGAAAGCGCTGTGAGCGTCAACTGGTATGACCAACCCGAAGGCGGAAATCCACTGGTTACCGGTTCCTTTACTTATGAAACAGACCAGTCGGGAACCTATTATGCAGAATCCATTACCAATAGCGGTGGATGTATACCAAATGATAGAACGCCGGTAACGCTTACCATTAATGAAGTTCCGATCGTTAACGATCAGCTGATAGAGCGTTGTGAGGATGAAGAAGTTACGCTGAGCGCCGATGCCAGTGTAGCTGAATATGAATGGAGCAATGGTTCTACTGATAGCGATATCTCCGTGGTAGAAGATGGTGTATTCACTGTTGAGCTTATTACTGCTGAAGGCTGTAAGACAACTCAGACCTTCACAGTTAGCAGTATAGCAGTTCCTGTCATAGAAGAGGTCATCAGTTTTAATGATTCCATAAAGATAGAATTGGCTAATACAGGGGATTTTAGTTATTCAATAGACGGAACGAACTTTCAGGAATCCCCTTTGTTCAATAATGTAGAAGGCGGACTTTATAATGTGGTCGTTCAGGAGAACAATGGATGTGGTCAAGCGGTGGAAAGCATTCTTCATCTGGTCGTGCCTGATCATTTTTCACCTAACGCCGATGGTTATAATGACAGGTTGGTCATCAATGATGTTGAGGTCAGCAGTGATTTTAGCTTTCATGTGTTCGACAGGTATGGGAAATTGGTCTTTACTGCCAGAAACAAATCTTTTGCCTGGGATGGAACGTTTCAGGGTAAAAAGCTTCCTTCATCAGATTACTGGTATAAGTTAAAGATCGATCAGGAAATTTTTACAGGTAATATTACCTTAAAAAGATAATAGGATCTCACGTCTACTAAAGATCGCAAAAAAAATAGCACGAACCTGTGATCACCAGGTCTATACAATAAATTATATCAAACGGGGTAAAAGTTCGGGGAAACTGGATCATCTATATAAAAAACCGCCAGGTGAAGAATCACCTGACGGTTTGATAACTCAAAAATATCAATTCTTAGGAGATATCGATCATTCTTTTAGGTTGAGTCTTGGCTTCATCACGTTTTGGTAGATCCAATTTTAGGATACCATTTTGGTAATTTGCCTTGATCTTATTTGACTCAACACTTTCAGGGATTGTAAAACTCCTAGTAAATGACTCGTAACTGTATTCTTTACGAGTAAAGTTCTCACCATCCTTATCTTCCTTCTTGTCTTCGTGGACCGATGATATGGTCAGCACATCATTATCTAATTCAATATTGAAATCTTTCTTGGATTTACCCGGTGCTGCCAGTTCTAAGACGAACTTGTCCTCTTTTTCCTGGATATTGGCTGCTGGGACGTTAAATCCAATGTTGTTGAAATCAGCTGATGGATTCAAAAGATCGTTGCCTAACACATCATCTAAGAAAGATGGAAATAGATTGTTACTGTTTTTTCTTTTTATAATACTCATAGCATTTTATTTTTTTGATTATTCATTTCTATAAGAACAAATGCAATGCCGTACTAAATATATGCCATTTTGTCTTTTATAAAGCTCATTTAACTGCCTTTTTGTCTTTTCTTGTGTAGGCATAAAAAAACTCCTTGAAAACAAGGAGTTTTATTGTCTTAGAATAAGATATCAGGATTATTTGTCCTTGTTCATCTTGTCCTTTAGGGCTTGAAGCTCAGCGTTAGCATCACCAATGGTGGTTTTCTGAGCATCTTCCTGCTTTTTCTTCGCGTTCTTGACGATCTGTTCTTCTTCCTTTTTATGAATGGCCGAATGAGAAGCTACCACACGCTTGAACTCTTTATTGAACTCAATGATGATAAACTCTGCTTCTTCGCCTTTCTTAAGTTTCTGACCGTCTTGTTTGACCAGGTGTCTCGCCGGAACGAATGCCTCAACGTCATCATTGAACTGGATGGTCGCACCCTTATCAACAATGGCACTTATTTCAGCTGTATGTTTAGTTCCTACGGCAAACTCATCCTCGTATTTATCCCAAGGATTCTCTTCTGTTTGCTTATGACCTAAACTGAGCTTTCTACCTTCAACGTCAAGCTCCAGAACGACTACTTCCAGCTCATCGCCTACTTCACAGAATTCGGATGGATGCTTGATCTTTTTCGTCCATGATAGGTCGGAGATATAGATCAATCCATCAATACCTTCTTCTAGTTCAACGAATACACCAAAGTTTGTAAAGTTCCTTACTTTCCCTTTATGTCTGGACCCTACTGGATATTTGCTGGTAATGTCTGTCCATGGATCCGGTGTAAGTTGCTTGATGCCCAGAGACATCTTTCTTGCTTCACGATCTAAGGTTAGGACCTTAGCTTTTACTTTATCTCCTACGTTCACGAAATCCTGAGCGGATCGTAAATGCGTGCTCCAGGACATTTCAGAAACGTGTATCAATCCTTCTACACCTTCCTTTATCTCTACAAAAGCTCCGTAATCAGCTATTACCGTTACTTCGCCTTCAACGACATCGCCTTCCTTGAGCTCTTCATCCAATGTTTCCCAAGGATGTTTGCTCAATTGTTTGAGGCCGAGTTGGATCCTTGATTTATCTTCATCAAAGTCCAGGATGACCACGTTCAATGTCTGGTCAACTTCAAGTACTTCTGATGGATGGTTGATCCTTGACCATGAAAGGTCTGTGATATGGATAAGTCCGTCAACACCGCCAAGATCCACAAATACGCCATAAGAAGTGATGTTCTTAACAACGCCTTCCAGGACTTGTCCTTTTTCTAATTGACCGATGATCTCTTTCTTCTGTTCTTCAATGTCAGCTTCGATCAGAGCTTTATGAGAAACGACCACGTTCTTGAACTCGTGATTGATCTTGACCACTTTGAACTCCATGGTCTTACCTACATAAGCATCATAATCTGTTATCGGCTTAACATCGATCTGTGATCCCGGCAAGAAGGCTTCTATACCGAACACATCCACGATCATACCACCTTTTGTTCTACACTTCACAAGTCCATTAACGACCGTGCCGTCCTTTTGTGCCTGGTTTACTCTTTCCCATGCTTTGATGACACGTGCTTTACGGTGGGAAAGTTGTAATTGACCTTCCTCATCTTCACGTTTATCGATAAACACATCTACTTCATCACCTTCTTTAAGGTCTGGATTGTATCTAAACTCGTTCAGGGAAATAACACCTTCACTCTTTGCATTGATATCTATGATGGCGTCATCTTCGGTTATTTTAACAACTTTACCTTTCACCACTTCATTATGAAGCGTGTCCACAAAGTTATCTTCCACCATTTTCTCAAAGTTGTCCAATTTATCCTGATCTACCTCATCGATGCCTTCCTCATACTTATGCCAGTCAAACTCCTTTAAGAATTCCTCCGGATCTTTCTTTTGATGAGCGGAAGAGCTATCTTCCGTGTTTTGCTGTTCTTTTTCAGCTACATCTTCAGATGGACCATCATTAGCTTGCTTTGATGCTTCTTCTTGTTGGTTTTGCGTCTCCTGCGAAGTCTGGGACGGTTCAGTTGAATTGTTTTCCTGAACTTCTTCTTTTTTGTTTTCTTCAGCCATACGCTGATCTTAAAATTTGTATCCTGATGCTCGCGGATATTTTAACAATACAACATCAGAAGTTGTTTGACAAATTAAATCATGATTTTGGAATGATCCGCTTATTGTCCAAAAGGATGGCAAAAATAATACTATTTTTTTGATACAACAAACAAATTCAATGCTTTAGATCGTTCACATATTGTATGGCAAGGTCCAGTTGTTGTTTTTTATCTAAAGAAGTGTTATCGAGCTCAATAGCATCATCAGCTTTTTTCAGGGGTGCGATCTTACGGGTGGTATCCTTAATGTCACGTTGTTTGATATTGGACAGGATATCATCAAAATCTACATCATCGCCCTTTTCCCGCATTTCCATCCATCTTCTTTCCGCTCTTATGCGCGCATCGGCCTTTACGAAAAGCTTTAGGTCAGCATGAGGGAAGACCACTGTTCCAATGTCCCTACCGTCCATCACGATATCCGTAGAACGGGAAAGTTCCCGTTGTATGCTTACCAATTTTTCTCTTACTTCTGGAATTGCGGCGACCTCGCTAACCATATTGGACACTTTCATGTCCCTAAGCTGTGAGGTCACGTTCTCGCCGTTCATCATCACCTGATTTTCCTTGTCGCGCTCATGCCTAATATCTATTTTGATATCGGGTAAACTTTTGATGAGCGAAGCCTTGTCTATCATGAAATCTATCAACATATCGTTCTGGATCACATACAGGGATATCGCTCTGTACATGGCGCCCGAATCGATATAAAGAAAGTTGAGATGCGCGGCCAATTGTCGTGCTAAAGTACTTTTACCGGTTGATGAAAACCCATCTATTGCTATGATCATACGTTATTTATTTACTCCGGATATTCTACCCGTAAATGATAAATGTTCTTGAGCTTGGATTTGATGATCCGTTTGATCTGCTGGATCTCCCGGAAGGTGATGTTCGCATTGATGAACTGATCATCATCTATTTGTTTATTGATGATCTTTTCCACAAAATCATCGATCGATACCGCCGTGGGTTCTTTTAAGCTTTTACTGGCCGCTTCTACGCTGTCGCACATCATCAGGATGGCCGTTTCTTTGCTAAAAGGTTTAGGTCCGGGATACCTGAACTCGCTCTCGTCCACTTCATGATCTTTTTCCTGTTTTTCCCTGACAAAGAAGAAATAGACGAGGTTCGTGCCATGATGCGTTCTGATGAAATCGATGATGCGGTCCGGCAGATTGTAGCGTTTGGCCATCTCAATGCCTTGTTGCCGGTGTCCAATAATGATACTGGCACTTTCCCTGGCCGGAAGTTCAGCGTGTGGTGAGGCTTCCGTGGGTTGGTTCTCTGTAAAATAAAGCGGGTTCATCATTTTCCCGATATCGTGATATAAAGCTCCCACTCTGACCAGTAATGCGTTAGCACTCACCTCGCTCGCCGCAGATTCGGCCAGATTGGCCACGTTCAGGGAATGGTGGAAAGTTCCTGGCGCGACATCAGCAAGCTTCTTGAGCAGTTTCGTGTTCGTATCGGATAATTCCAGTAAGGAAAGATCAGAAATCAGACCGAAGAGTTTTTCATAGGTATAAATGAGCGGTTGTACGAATAACAAACCTAATCCGCCCAAAAGGAAGAGCAATAGGTTCTCATAATTGATGTTGAGGATGCTACCTTCCTGTATCATATTGAACGCCAGATATGAGAACATGTAGACAAAGGTGATCTGGAAGACCGATATAAAGAGGTTCGCCCTTTTATATAACTCCGATACGGTCAATATGGTAACGATCCCGGCGATGATCTGCAGAAACATGTATTCATAGGAATTAGGAACGATAAAGCCTAATATCAATACGGTGATGACATGCGTGAACAAACCAAGACGCGCATCAAAAAAGGCCTTGAGCGTCAGCGGAAGAATGCATAAAGGAACGACGTAGATATAATTGGTCTCGAAGCGCATGATCAGTAAGGTGACGAAGACCATGAACAATATGTTGAAAAAAACGAAAGTGAGCTTGTTCTGGTTGTCATAGATCTCCGGCCGATACTTTTTTATAAAGAAGAAAAGCATCAATAATGCCAGGGCGACCAACATGGTATAACCGCCTACAACCACATAATAGCTGGATTCTTCCCAGTTCTGGGATTGATATTCGCGCTTCAGGGAGATCAACTTCTTGTACTTTTCGCCTTCCACGATCTCTCCCTTCGCGATGATCTTACTTCCTTTCTTGACGACACCACGTGTAGGCGATATCTGGTCCAACTTCTCTTGCAGCCTTTGTTGGGTCAGTTCTTCGTTAAAGCTTACATTTACTTCAAGAACTTCAAAGAAAGTATTGAGCAACAAACTTTCATAAGGCTCGAGGTCATTTTCCGCTATCCTGTCTTCCAGAACATCCCTGAGCGCTGATTCTTCATAAATGTTACTAAGCAGGACCTGCTCTATGGTATTGCCCTTTTTTAGGTAAACAAGTCTGTCTTCTTCATATCTTTCTGTGTCCACACGAATTCCGTTTTCATATATAGCACTGAACGTTAACGTTGTGAAAGCTTTGATGCGATCATAAGTATCGTCCGGGACACTATCAGGCGTATTGTCTTTAAGTACCTGGTATATCTTATTCTGATACTTGTCAACGACCTTCTGGTCATAATCGAATATGGGAAAGGTGTTCTCTATGGCGCTGGCCCTTTCCTGCTTTAGCTCAGCATCCAATTTATAGACCGGAAAATCAAAAGGTGCATAGAGATTGTTGTATTGCCATGGTTTGTTCTTAACGATCTCATATTTGAACTGGTTCCCCTTTGGGAAGAAGTAAACGATCAGGAAGACCGAGCTGATAAAGAGCAACACCTTGAAAATTAAGGCCTGGTTCTTATATATGGAATCTACGAAGTTCTTCATACGGTCTTAAGGATATTCGATCTTGAAGACAAATATAATTGAAATATGATAAGGAGTCGTTTCCTTGCTGATGAATGTGTTCCGTGGTCTTGATGATACGGATATTACCATTACTATTTCGTGTTGTTCTTGCGAGTGGTTCGTAGTTCTTAGGTGATCGTTCTCTGTTTGTTGCTGTTCAAGAATTTGATTTTTTTAACAAAGTAAGGTTGCTGAGTTTAACGAAGTATGGCTAACACCCGACACTATCCATAGAGTACATTAAAAAGAGCTACGGAAAACCTATGGCGGAAGGTCCCACCACATCGTTGAAATGGTGTGCTTTAGTTAATCTTTAAATCACCATTTTTGTTTTTGTTAATCTATGCTGAATTTCTTTTGGAAAACTCTTTGCGCCTTTGAAACAAAAAAAAATATTAGTAAAAAACATTTTATCTAAATATCCCACCACAACGTTTTTTATAAAAGCACCTTATTCAGCTTCAATCCCACCACACCGTTGAAAACGGTGTGCTTTAGTTAGATTTACAATCACCTTTTTTTATACATTAACTTTTTAGACATAAAATCACCCTATATCATGCAATTTTCTAAAACTTTCTAATTCATCCTGTAAACTTTTGTCCCTATGTTTGAACTTCTGGTTTTTAATATATTGATAAACCTTTTTTATATTGGATTTAGAAACAGAAAATGCGCCATAACCAACTTGCCAGGCAAACTTTTGATTTAATAGATCGTGTTGATTGATCATATGTGAACTATGACCTTTTACCTGTTTGATAACTTCGCTAACTGATTTTTTGGGATTCAGCAGAAACAAACAATGCACATGATCCGGCATACCATTTATGATTCTAAGTGTAGATTTTTGCTCTTTGAATTCATCTATCAAAAACTGATAAACATCTTGTTCTATTTCCGCCTTTATTAATGGTTCCAAATCTTTTGTTGACCATACTGCATGTATCCATATTCTGCTTAAGGTTTGTGATATGATCTAAGGAATATTTTTACTAAAATAATGGAATTGACTGTTTTATGAAAATACCTTTTTCAATTTTTATCCCAC
>CAJXLO010000004.1 GCA_913056525.1 uncultured Psychroflexus sp. | reverse complement strand
GTTGATGCTTATACGGGCAATCAAACGCTTCTTTCCAACGGAGCTAATTCAATCAGCTTTACGGTAGATTCCAGTATCCCGGGAAGTATCGCTACAGATCGTTTTAGTGTGGACTTTGAAGTAGAGACTTTTGGGGTGAACGATCAGGAGAAGTTAGCTGAATTTGAAGTTTATCCTAATCCGTTACCCGACGGTCAGTTAACAATCACAGCATCTCAGATGGCTGGCGATGATGTTGAGCTAAACTTATACGATATGCTAGGTCAAAGACTAATGCAAACAAAGGAAACATTTGAGAGCAATGGCGAATTGAAATTGAATTTAGGCAGTTATCAAGCCGGCGTTTATTTCATAGAAGTCATCAATAATGGTGAGACAGCCAAGGAAAGATTGATCATAAAATAATAGACTTAGCTAGTTCTAATCTTGACTAGAACAGGTTTTATAAAAATCATTACATTGAGAAAGACAAATAAATTAAATCAAGCTGTATTAATGATAAGCTTTTTGTTGATCACGAGCGTAAGCTTCGCTCAATTACCTGGCTTTGACGACTCGCAAAACGACTCACAACCGGCACCTATTTCATCCCTAGTTGCTTTAGGATTGATCGCTGGAGCTGCTTATGGAGTGAAGAAAATGAAAGATCACTAAGGGGCTGCTTTATTATCGGCTGATAATAAGCTGCCGGCTTCTGTTGTACTTATAACTGGTTTTAAATATCGAAAATGATGTGAGCGATATTGTGATATTAAAATTATAATATTTGTTGTGCACTGATTACAAAGATTGAGCGTTCAGGTGGATCTGCATGCTACTCTTAGTTCAAAAAAACACCCAACATTATTATTCTGCAAACACCATCTACTAATAATTTCAGTAGATTTGTAGCTTAATAATTTAGCTATGGCAACTACTCCTTCGGCTGATCATTTTATAGAGCAGATCATCAAAGATGACCTAAAAGCAGATTATCAGGAAAGCGAACTTTGTTTCCGTTTTCCGCCGGAACCTAATGGTTTGTTACATATCGGTCACGCATCGGCGATTTGTTTGAACTTTGGCCTGGGCGAGAAATATAACGCGCCGGTCAATCTGCGTTTTGATGATACTAATCCTATAAAAGAGGAAGATCAGTACGTCCAGTCCATCAAAAAAGATGTAGAATGGTTAGGTTTTAAATGGGCTAAGGAATGCTATGCTTCTGATTATTTTCAACAACTTTATGAATGGGCGGTCCACATGATCAAAAACGGTGATGCGTATGTAGATAGCCAGACTTCTGAGGCAATTGCTGAACAAAAAGGAACACCTACTGAAGCCGGAACGGAAAGTCCCTACAGAGATCGACCCGTTGAGGAAAATCTGGCACTTTTTGAAGCCATGAAAAATGGCGAAACGGAACCTAAGAAAAATGTACTACGCGCTAAGATCAGCATGGGTGCAAAGAACATGTTGATGCGTGATCCGGTGATGTATCGCTGTTTACACGAGTCGCATCACAGAACCGGTAACGAATGGAAGATCTATCCGATGTACGATTGGGCGCATGGTCAATCAGATTATATTGAGCAGATCACGCATTCTTTCTGCACCCTGGAATTCCAACCTCACAGAGAGTTGTACAATTGGTTCCTCAAGAAATTACCCTCATCGGATCAGCGCAAACCCAAACAACGCGAGTTCGCAAGAAGGAACTTAAGCCATACGCTGGTGAGCAAAAGGAAATTAGCCGAGCTCGTCGATAAAGGATATGTAGATTCCTGGGATGACCCACGAATGCCTACCATCGCCGGCATGCGAAGGCGTGGTTTCACACCTGCCAGCATCAGGAACTTTGCAGATGCCATAGGCATTGGAAAACGCGAGAACATCATCGACGTTTCTCGATTAGAATTTTGCGTTCGCGAAGACCTCAACAAGGTAGCAGATAGAGCTATGGCGGTGCTCGATCCGCTGAAAGTCGTGATCACTAATTATCCAGAAGATAAAGTGGAATGGATAGAAACAGAAAATAATCCGGAGGACGAGAATGCAGGAACGCATCAAGTCCCATTTTCTCGTGAGCTATACATTGAAAAAGCCGACTTTAGAGAAGAGGCCAATCGGAAGTTCTTTCGGTTGAAATTAGGGAAAGAGGTTAGATTAAAGAGCGGTTATATTATAAAAGCGAATGATGTGGTAAAAGATAATGATGGCAACATTACGGAAGTACATTGTACGTATGATGAGGATAGCCGAAGTGGTAGCGGAACGGAAGCTGCGCTTAGAAAGGTGAAAGGGACATTACATTGGGTATCTGCCGCACATGCGCTAGAAGCAGAAGTAAGATTGTACGACAGGTTGTTCATTCATGAGAACCCTGTTAAAGACGCTAAAGAGAGCTTTCTGGAGTCTGTTAACCCGGAATCACTTAAGGTGACGACCGCGCTCATAGAGCCTAATTTAAAAGATGCTGAGGTGGGCAAGACCTATCAGTTCCAGCGAATAGGGTATTTTTGTGTGGACCGGGATTCCACAGAAGAAAAGAGGGTTTTCAACCGTACGGTAACCCTTAGGGACAACTGGAGGAAGAAGTGATCGTGTAGAAATATATTAACCATGCATTAACAGCGATCATCATAGATTTTCCCTATTTTTGATATGTAAATCAATAAAAAATATATATTATGGCAAACAACACAGGAAACACGATCATAGCTCTAGCTACAGGAATTACGGTAGGTGCCGGTATCGCTTTATTATACGCTCCACAAAGCGGTGATAAGACAAGAAAACAACTAAAAGACGAAGCTGATAAGACAAGGGAAAACCTCAACAAGCAGTTCGAGAACGCCTCTTCTGAAATCAGTGAATTTTCCAAATCGACCAAAGAAAAGTTCGAAAACCAATTAGAAAGTCTTTTTAATAAAGCCTCTGACAAAACCGATGGTATGATCTCTAAAATGGAATCTGAGCTCACAGAACTAAGGAACAAGAACAAAGAGCTCCTTGACGAATTGAAAGGCCAGAAAAAATAGTGAATGGCTAAGAAGGTCAATGAACATTTTTCGGATTTAACAGATGATTCAAAAGCATATATCAAGAGCTTATTAGAATATTATAAGCTTGATGCTTTAAAAAAATCAACAAAAGCAATCGCATCTCTTCTCAGGTTGGCTGTTAAAGGTGTGCTTTTGCTTTTGTTATTTATGTTCGTATCTATAGGTTTAAGCTTTTTTATAGGTGAAATGATAGGTTCCGTCGCTTATGGCTTTATGATAATGGGTGGAGCCTACTTAGTATTATTGATCATATTCGCCATTACAGGTAAGCCTATTAGTGAAAAAGTAAGTTTAAAGTTCATTTATAAGGTCATCCACTCTGAAGATGAACCCTCTACTTCAAACCATACTGAAGAATGAAAAGATATAATAACATTCAGGAAATCAATAAAGATTTGAAATTGCTCAAATTAAAATCCGAGATTTACGAGCAGCAAGCTTCCATTGACCTTATTTATCTTAAAAAAGGACTTACGGTAACAAATCTACTTACTGAGCTTGTAGCGACCTTGAGTTCAACTTATTTTTATAAAAAACTAGGCACAAAGATATACGACAAATTAGGTATCAATTTGAACATGTTCAAAACCTAAAATTAATTTGAAGTATGGTCCAGGTTCAACAGGAACAATCTTGAAGCGATCCCATCACTTAAGAACTTGCCTTTTTTAGTAATATATACCTTGTTCTTATCCATGCTTATCAGGTTCTCCTCTAATAGTTCTGAACATTCTTCTATCAAATGGTTCGTGTAATTAACACCAAACTTTTCCTCTATTTCATTCATATCGATTCCCCATTTCGTTCTGAGCCGGGTCATTATATGTTCATTGTATCGATCTACCTTTAATAATCTTTCACTCTCAAAAGGTCTTTTGCCTGAACGTATGGATTTGATGTACTTGATATTATTGCTGATGTTCCACGACCTTGTATCCGTTGAAAAACTATGGGCAGCTGGTCCTATTCCTATATAAGGCCTTCCGGTCCAATAACCAATATTGTTCCGTGAAAAGAATCCGGGTTTACCATGATTGGAAAATTCATAATGATCGAACCCGTTTTCTTTTAGTTCATCGGTGAGCAAATGAAACTGACGTTCTGCTTGTTCATCATCGACATCGGCCACAATGCCTTTTTTGATAAAGTTCGATAATGCCGTGTTCGGCTCAATGGTCAGTGCATAAGCAGAAATGTGGGGAATCTCCAGCTTCACTAATCTATGAATGTTCGCTTTGAGCTCCTGATCGGATAAACCTGGAATGCCATAGATCAAATCAGCTGATATATTATCAAAGTACCTTTTGGCGTTCTCAAGAACTTCCATGGCCTGCTTTGCGTTATGTGAACGGTTCATTAGCTTCAGGTCTCGATCAAGGAAGGATTGTATCCCTATGCTTAGGCGGTTGACCGGTGTTGCAACCAGTTCTTTCAATTTGTCCGTATGTAGATCATCCGGATTAGCTTCTAAGGTGATCTCCGGCTCATCGATGACCTGAAAATGATCATATACCTTGTCTATTATCGAATGAACTTCATCACTTTCCAGCAAGCTGGGCGTTCCTCCACCAAAGTATATGTTCTCCACGTTTTGATCAAGATCTTCTGACCGCATGGCTATTTCCCTCTTCAAAGCTTCTACCATAGGCTGCTTATGCTTCAATGATGTTGAGAAGTGGAAATCACAGTAATGACAAGCCTGTTTACAAAATGGAACATGTATGTAGATCCCGGCCATAAGATCGTTTATGCTTGTTTTATGAAATTTTTATGGTCTACGACAAAAAACCGTTCTAAAACCAGTTTATAACCCCTTTGGTTGATGATTTCTGCCGGGTCCAGCTTGAGTTCTTTCCCTATGACAAAGTTTTTTTTAAGCAATCCTTCTACTTTATCAAATTTGACATCACCATAGATCTTCTTATAAAGGGCAAAGAGGTGTTCCAGCCTTTGCTCTTTGCTCTTCCCTTGAGGTACAGGGTAAGCTTGCTGGTTGTTGCGGACTCCTTCTACTTGATGTTCCTGCACCTCTATTTTACTTGCCATCTTTATAAGGAAGGCCTGATCCTCTTCTGATATTTGCTTTCCTTTATATGCTAATAAAGCTATGTTGGCAAAATTCCTCAGTCTTGAAGATAGGTCGATGATCTCAAATTCTTCTTGTCTTGACATTGTATCTTTGATCAAACAACAAATATAAGGCTTATGCAGCTGAATCGGTACTGATCATTCATTTCAAATACTTTAATTTTGGCATATGATCGAAAAGAATCAACTCCGCAAAAATTACAAAAAGATGCGCGCCCCGCTATCTGGAACGGAGATAGATGAAAAGAGCATAGCAATAGCCAACCGATTGATCGATCAACCGATCTGGCACTACTCCAATTATCATTTGTTCCTACCGATAATAAGACAGAAAGAAGTCAATACCGAATTCCTGATGACCGCATTACAAGCGCATGACAAGAACGTGATCCTTTCTTCTACGGATTTTAGGAATTACAGCATGAAGCATTTTCTGCTCACGGACGATACCTTGATAAAAGAGAACAAAATGGGAATTCCTGAGCCAGTGAACGGTTTTGAAGTTGGTGAAGATAAGATCGATGTCGTATTCGTTCCTTTGTTAGCATTTGATAAGCTAGGCAACCGCGTAGGTTATGGTAAAGGCTTTTATGATAGATTTCTCAGCCATTGCAGGAAAGATGTGCTCAAAATAGGCCTTTCCTTTTTTGAGGCTGAAAGTAAGATCCCAGGGCATAAAAACGATGTCAGGCTTGATGCTTGCCAAACGCCTGAAAGAACATATTGGTTTGATCAGGGTTCAGGATCAAAAGGATGGGATGAAAAATTGTAAAGGAGCTAATTGTTCAAGGCAAGCAGTGCTTTCCTGGCCGGTTGATAACCTTCATCTATGGCTAGGCTTTGGTTGAGATAGAAAATGGCTTTCTTTTCCTCTCCAATTTGTTGATGTAATTGTCCCCGTAACAAGAACAATCTTTTTAGGCGTTTCTGGGAGATGCTTGTAAGGTCGAAAGCCTCAATATATCGTATTGCCGTTTGCTGATCAGACCTTGTAAGCTTAGCTACTCTAGCAAATTTTATCACCCAGGAGCTTGCGGTGGACTGACTTAATTGAATGGCTCTGTTCAGGTGGTCTTCAGCTGATCCTGGGTTAGCTTCAGAACGCTCTATGTAGGCTTTCGCCAGGTTTCCTTCTACCGGGTCGATCTTCACGAGTTGCTGTGCATACTTCAAGGCTTTCGATTTTGTCCCTCCTATGATAGCTGGTAGCTCAAGATATATCTTTATCAGGCTCCATCTACTGTAAGTATGTTCTGGGTCCAATCTCGTGGCTTTTTTTAGATGAAAAAGGATATCATCTAGCATGATCAGTGCGGCTAATTTATTAGTGTTCTTTGCCATCATACCTAAAGCCGCACCATATCTAAAATGGTATTCGGCATTTTTCGGCTCTAAAGCGATCAGGAACTCAGCTTGCTTGCTGGCAGCTTTCCAGTTTTCTAATTTCGCATAAGCTTTTGTCAGTATGGACTTGACTTCAACGATATCACATTTTCCATCCATTGACTCCAGTAGTTCAATTGCTGACCTCAGTTCTCCATGACTGTAAAGCTTCTTAGCTTTTGACAGGTCGTTTTGCGCTAATAGGTTGTGAAAAGTAAGGATCAATAAAAGAAAAAAGATGGACTTAGCGTATTTGCTTTTAAACATAAAAAATTGGTTAGAAATATCCTATAAAGATATTAAAACAACCCTGAACACAAAAAATAAAATTATAAAAGGCTAGGAGACAAAGCATTGCTTTTCAATAAAGGTTCAAAAGTTGAGCCTCGAAATATTGAATATTCTAAAATAATAGAATCTTTTGGGTTTCGTCTTCACAGAAAACTATCGAGTGAAGTTGTGGCATTGAAAAGGGATTTCTACGCTCACGAAGGTCCGTCATATTTCAATACGGATCAAAGGCTCTGATAAGAAAGAAAGCTTCTCTGATTTAAAGACACTATGATCACAGTGTTTGATTATATTAGCGGTTTATTTGAGCATAGCTGTTGAATATCAATAAAAAACACCTGTTCGCTTATGATCGATTCCATGAACATAGATGACTTTGAGATCACGCCTTACACTCCAATAAAGGAACTAGCCACTACATTCGACCTTGACGCTAAAAAAACAAAGATAGAAAAGGAGCTCAAAAAGGTCAGGAAAGAACTGGGTGATATGCAAAACAAGCTATATGCGCATAATAAATATAGTGTGCTGGTATGCATCCAAGGAATGGACACCTCTGGGAAGGATAGCTTGATAAGAGAAGTCTTTAAAGACTTTAATGTAAGAGGGATCAATTGTTATAGTTTTAAAAAACCTACTCCACTAGAGTTGAATCAGGATTTCCTCTGGCGTCATTATAAACGATTGCCAGCAAGAGGGAAATATGCTGTTTTCAATCGGTCTCATTATGAGAATGTGTTGATCTCTCGTGTGCACCCTGAGATCGTACTTAAGGAAAACTTACCCCATATCCAAAAGAAAGAGCAGATCACAAAGGTTTTTTGGCAAAAAAGGCTTAATCAGATCAATCATTTTGAACAGATCATTCAGGAAAACGGCACTATCATTTTCAAGTTCTTCCTCAATATTTCAAGGCAGGAGCAAAAAGAAAGATTATTGAGAAGGCTGGACAAACCCCATAAGAACTGGAAGTTCACACCAGAAGATATAGAAGAAAGAACGTTGTGGTCAGATTATCTGGCCGCTTATGAAAAAGCGATCAACGCCACTGCTAAGAACCACAGCCCGTGGTATAATATTCCCGCCGATGACAAACCAACTGCCAGATATCTCGTTGCTAAGATCCTAAAAGAGCGTATGGCCACTTATACGGATATCCAATATCCCGAATCCGACCTAAAAAGATCCATCGGTCATTATAAGGACCTTTTAAACAACGAGTCTTTATGATCTGCTTCCCTTGAGAAACTGCTTTTTTATATGAATTGAATCCTTTTTATGTGATAGAACCGATTAGGTTGTATTTACAAAGGGCGAATTGCATAATAAACAGGTCAAAATAAATTCAAACCATCAAAAATATGGATAAAACATCCCGTTGATCTACTTCTTAGGAAAGGCTTTTTTATTAAAGATCAGTAGTAAGATAAAGCCTATGCTGATAGAGGTATCGGCAATGTTGAAGACCGGCTCAAAAAAAACAAACCGCTCGCCGCCCCAAATGGGAAACCATTCCGGTAGCACATCATCATAAATAGGGAAATACAGCATATCCACAACTTTCCCTTTGAGCAGTTCGCCGTAGGGTTCTTCAGCGAACCATGTCGCTACCTGGCCATAGCTAGTGTCAAAAATAAGGCCATAGAAAACAGAATCTATGATATTCCCAATAGCACCGGCAAGGATCAATGTGATGGACAGTACAAGTACGTTCGCCGCTTTTTCATTGATACTTTTGTTGAGCCAGTACCCTATCGCGCCAATAGCGACCACCCTAAAAAGCGTTAAGATGATCTTCCCGTAATTACCAGGGATCTCGATGCCCCAGGCCATACCATCGTTCTCGATGAACAAGATCTTGAACCAATTGAACACCTCAACCGATTCGCCCAATTGAAAATTTGTCTTGATGTAGATCTTGCTGATCTGATCGATCAACAAGATAATGAACATGAGAACGATCGCGGTTTTTTTATTCATGACAAATTTTAAGGTTTAGCAAAAATAGGTTTTTCATTCCTTTTGGGGTTGGATTTTTATATTTCCATCTACGGTTCTCACACTTATCAAATGCTTCTCCCTTTTAAATCGATGAATGTTCTTATCTCCGTTAGTTGTCTTTGCCTCTACTTTAGCGTCTTGCGTGAAGATGTGAACATGGCCGTTAAATGTATGGATATTGGCGCTTCCCTCAAAGTCCATCAATTCGCAGTTACCGAACTTGTTCTCAATATGAACAGACCGGAAAACCCCGTTCATGCTGATGTTAGTGATATCTGTACTTATATCTACTTTGATATCGGCTGGAACAGTAAGTGCTAAACCTATGGAGAACACCTTATGCGCGCTCAATTTATCAAACCCACCTTTCAATTTTTCATCGTAGACCGATCGTATCCTCAGTTCCTTTTTATCGATCTGCTTATCAAAGCTTATCGCCTGACTGTATTCACCATTGGAAACGGTTTTCATCATTATCTTATTCGTCTGCGTCGCACGGATATTTACAAAGGCGACCTGATCAAGGTCTAAGAAGATCCTTTGAATACTGGCGGCATCCATTTGTTGCGCGGTCTTGACCTGTGCATTAATAGATAAAACCATGGTGCAGAAAATACCGATAAATAGCTGGAATCTACGCAAAGTTCAGAATGATCTTATCGACGATGGTCTGTGCCAATTTTTCCTTGCTTTCCTGGGTCCAGCCGGCAATATGCGGTGTGATGATCACATTGGGTGCATCTACAAGGTACTTAAAGTCTGACGGCAGTTCTTCCTGATCAGTAAATAGATCTTCAAATGAGCTTTTCTCAAATTCTAAAACGTCCAATCCTGCTCCACGAACTTTACCGATTTTTAGCGCCTTGACAAGTGCTTTTGTGCTGACGCATTGACCACGCGCCGTATTGATAAGCCAAAAAGGTTTTTTGACCTGACCGATCCATTCATCATTGACGAGATACTGGGTCTTTTCCGTTAATGGAACGTGTAAACTGATGACATCAGCGATGGCTAGCAGACTTGACTCGCTGATCTGCTGGGCGTTTTCATCGGATACATCCGCTTTAATATCATGGCAAAACACCTCACAATCAAAACCTTTTAGCTTTCTGGCAAAGGCCTTTCCCGCATTTCCATATCCGATGATTCCCACGGTCTTGCCTTCCAGTTCGATGCCTCGATTTGCTTCTCTTAACCACCGGCCCTGAGCAACTTCTCCCATGGCTTTAGGGAAATGGTTCATCAAGCTAAGTAATAAGCCTATGGCATGCTCTCCTACCGCATTGCGATTGCCTTCCGGCGCATTGAAAAGTTGGATATCATTTTCCTCTGCAGCTTTCACATCGATGTTTTCCATGCCTGCGCCTACTCGTGCGATAAACTTTAATTGCCGGGCTTGCCGGATCATGGTTTTATCAAACGGGATCCTACTTCTGATCACAACACCCTGATAATCGCCGATCTTAGTGAGTATTTCCTGATAAGTAGATCTGACATCCACTTCATTATCAAAGCCATATTGTTCTAACTGGTTGATCAGTAATGGGTGGTTTTCATCTAAATGGAGTATCTTGAACATCTTAATCGGCAATATAAGGTTGTTTTATATCATCAGGAATGCGTGTTAATCTTTTGGTGGCCTTTTCTAAAAAACACCATTTAGACCTGGCCTGAACACAGATCTTCCCGCTTGTGTTGTTAAATATTTCTACACATCTAATGGAAACAACATGCGTAAAGGCATCTACCCAGGTTTTTAAGATCAGCTCATCCTCTAAAAAAGCCTGATGTTTATAATCGATCTCATGACGTGTGACCATCCAGGCATATTTTTCTCTTTGCGCATTAGAGGTTTCCTGTTCCCAGTGTAAATGCGCTGCATGGTTTACCCATTTCACATATTGTACATTGTTCACATGATTGAAATGATCAATGTGTTCTGACTTTACTATAATATTGGTTTGAAATATTTTTGAATTCATAGTTAAAACCCCAATATCATTTTAGCGATAAAGAAAAAGATGAATATCCCAAAGATATCATTGCTTGTAGTAATGAAAGGTCCGGTAGCGATTGCCGGGTCTATGCCTCGTTTATCCAATATGATAGGAATGGACGTGCCGATCAATGCCGCGACCATGATCACACAGATAATGGAAAGCGCAATAGTCAAACCTACCAGATTTGGGATATCCATGACATAGCCAAATGCCAATATCAAAAGCCCTAAGGCCATGCCGTTCAGCAAGGCGATCAATACTTCCTTAGCGAGCAATTTCAAGATGCTTTTCCCAAAAGTGCCACGGGTTAAACCCTGAACAGCGATCGCGCTGGACTGGACACCTACATTTCCGGCCATTGCAGCGATAAGCGGTGTAAAAAAGAAGAGTAAAGGATAATTCTGCAATGCACCTTCAAAACCCTGTAAGATATAAACCGCGCCTAAACCGCCTATGAGCCCAAGGATCAACCAGGGCAATCTTGCTCTAATAAACTGACCTACCGTATCATCTGGTGCGACATCCTCTGAAATACCGGCGGCCAACTGGTAGTCCTTATCAGCTTCTTCTGTAATAAAATCTACAATGTCATCAATGGTAATACGGCCTACAAGTCGGTTGAGCTCATCGACCACCGGAATGGCTTCCAGATCGTATTTTTTCATCACACGAGCCACTTCTTCTCCTTCAGTATGGACGTCTACGTAATCTACTTTCTTAATGTAAACATCATTGATATGCGCATCGCTTGGCGCAGTGATCAGGTCTTTTAAAGATAATCTGCCTTTCAGAACGCCATCGTCATCAACGACATAAATGGAATGCACCCGCGTCACATTTTCAGCCTGAGCGCGCATTTCCGTTAAGCAACCGGTCACGCTCCAGTTTTCATTGACCTTGATCAATTCCTTGGCCATAAGTCCGCCGGCAGAGTTTTCATCATACTTGATCAGCTCCTGGATATGCCGTCCCATTTCCGTGCCTTGCAAATTGTTAACAACGCCGGTCATCACATGATCGGGAAGCTCTCCTATGATATCGGTCGCATCATCCGTGTCCATTTCCCGGATCTCGTCAGCGATCTCCCTGGCATTTAGATTATCAAGTATCTTTTGCCGGTCATCCTGATCGAGCTCCATTAAAACCTCAGCCGTTTTTTGGCTGTCTAACAACTTGACAATATAAATGACCTCGTCGATGTTCAGCTGATCAAAAACCTCAGCGATATCAGCATGGTGGAGCCCTTTAAAATGCAGCAAGAGTTCGTCATTATCTTGTTGTTCAATGAGGGATTTGATCTTGTCCAGGAATTCTTGCGTGATCTCAATTTCCGTCATGCGCTATTTTTTTAGTGAGTTCAACAAACTGCGGCACGCTAAGTTGTTCGGGTCGCTGGGCAAAAATACGATCTTGTCTTAATTTATCACTGAGTTGAAAGGTTTTTAAGCTATTTCTTAGTGTTTTACGACGTAATTGAAAGCTTTTTTTGACCACTCTGAAAAACAGATCGATGTTTTCATGGATTAGTGGCTCTTTCAAACGGTGAAGCGAAATCACCGCGCTGGTCACTTTAGGTGGCGGATAAAACGCTTCCTTTTCTACTGTAAACGCATATTCAACCTGATAAAAAGCCTGCGTTAATACAGAAAGGATGCCATAAGTTTTTGAACCTTCCTTGGCCGCAACGCGCTCTGCGACTTCTTTCTGAAACATACCAGCGAGAAAAGGCACGTCATTTCTGTTTTCCAGAAGCTGGAAAAGTATCTGCGAGGATATGTTGTAGGGAAAATTACCGATGATCGCAAGCTGGCCGTGCTTTTCTGCTAATTCGCCGACATCCATCTTCAGCACATCCTGATGCAAGATCTCAAAGCTTTTCCGCTTTTCCGGTAAATCCAGCGCCTGAGCAAAACGTTGACGCAAGACCGGAATAGATTCGTAATCGAGTTCAACTGCTATTAAATGGTTTATTTTTCTCAATAAATGATCTGTCAGCACGCCATTGCCGGGTCCTATTTCTAGGGCGACATTCACATCATTAGCATCAAGAAGATCGGCGGTTCTTTTAGCGACCCTTTCGTCAGTTAGGAAATGCTGTCCTAATTTCTTCTTTGGTCTAACTCGGTACGGATGCGCCTTTTTTTTCATCAGAACTGAGCAATAACATCGAGTTCCGTTCTAAATACCACGACCTTGTCCCTGAACTTAGAGCCGTCATTACGCAACTGCTGCGCATAGTTTTCATAATAATCCTCCAGCTCTTGCTTGCTTTCTGCCTTATAATGCACCGCATAGGTAATTCCGCCGGTAGGTTCCTTAACATTAACCCTGATCAAGTCAGCATTTTTGAACTTTCCCGTGTTGAGCATATCCGGGATATGGTCTTTTTTCATCCATTCCAGCCATTCGTCATGAACGCTTTCCTCTACATTGATGGTAACATTATAAATATACATAACTAATTGATTTGCTGGTCGCCGCGCAGTTTCCTAAACTCTTTTTGTGCTTCTACGTAAAAAATACTGTCTTGATGGTCAAATAATATTTTCCCGTAATAATCCTTAGCTTCCTGTTTGTTGTTTAATTGATATTGAAGGATTTCTGCCACCTGAAAATAAGCGTTATCAATCAGGATACTATCCGGATAATTGTTGATGATGACCTTGTAAGCATCAAAGGCTTGTTGATAATTTCCTTGCTGCTGATGAATTTGTGCCAATCGAAAATGCGCCTCATCGATGATGTCATGGTCTGGAAACGCTGAAATAACCTTTGCAAGTTGCTTTTTAGCCGATATCGTTTTGTTCTGGAACAACTTTAGGTCGGCTTGAGCGACATTTTTAAGGGCGGTTCTTGTAGAATCGCGCAAACCATTGTCTTTTATGTGTAAGGCTAATTCTAAAGCATCATTGGCGATAAGTTGAGAAGTGGCTTTTTTAAGCACATCGAGCTGGGTCACTGCCCAATCGAAATCACCTTTGTAATAACTGGTCTTAGCCACTTTGAACTTGGCTTTTTGTCCTAATGGATTGTTCGGCAACATTTTTTCCACCTGCGTGTAATAGATCAATGCTTGATTGAACTTTTCCTCGAGCACTAGAATATCAGCTAAGAGCAATTTGGCCTTTCCTTCTGAAAACCGGTAGAGGTTTTTGTCTAACAAGGCGTTGATGATGGCTTTAGATTTATCAGTATTCTCCATTTTAAAAGCCAGGAATCTGGCAAAATCTAATTGTAAGCTTTCCGTATCTTTACCTTTCCCGAATTTGTTCAAATAATCCTCAAAATCCTCTTCCAGTTCTGCAAGCTCTTCATTATCGGCTAGCTTTATTCTTAATTGCATGAGCGCAGTGGCGGCATCTATCTTTGGTCTTTTAGCTACTGAGCCTTGTATTATCTTATTATAAATGATCCCGGCCTGATCGATATTACCTTCTTTTTCTGCAACCTCACCAATATTGATCAGGGACGAATAAGAGGTCTTAGAACGCATAACCACCGCTTTTTGTTGGGCATACGCCTTGATATATTTTTTTTCCTGAACATAAAGCCATGCGAGCAGTTCGTTAAGATATACCTCGGGCTGTTCCTGAATGTTCTTGATGAGCAGGTTCTTAAATACCTTGTTGGCTTCATTTTCCGGGTTATCTGTGATATAGGCATCAAAGTTCCTTTTGATCACGGACCTGTAGTTGACCCTTTCCACGACCAGATTGATATAATTTTCGAACATCTTTTCCAGCTTGCCCTGTTCTCCGTAGATCCTGGCTAACTTGACCTTGAAGTTGATACTTGGTCTAATGGTGTTTGCCTTTTCATAGGTTCTGGCAGCCTTATCCAGCAAGCCATATTCCTCAAATTTCTTTCCAATTGAAAACCCAAAATAAGGATTCTCTTCTATCAATTTTATCGCCTTTTCATACCAAATATCCGCTTGCTGCGATTCGTTCTTTAAGGTATGGACATGACCCAGGACCACAATTGCTACTGGTTTTTGCCGGTCTTTGACATAAGCTTTGAGCGTTTTTTCTGCTTTTTGCAGGTCTTCTAGCTGTATCAGTGCATCTACATAAGAAAGGGCGATCTTTCGGGAGGCAGGATTCTTTTCATAGAGCTTTGCGTATAAAGCCCTTGCTTTTTCTATTTCTCCCTGGTCCATGTAGTTCTCCGCAACCTTCAAGCTTTGTGCTGAAAGGTCGATCGTGAGAAAAAGCACTATGATCAATATAAATCTGTCCATAGGAGGCAATTTAGTAAAACTTGATCAAACCTGTTGAGAAGTGTTAATTTCATTATTCTACCCACTTCTTCAACTCTTCAAGATCCAGACCAGCATAGTTTCCGCTGCTCATTAAAAGCAGTAGGTGATGATCAAAATGATAAGACCTTAGAAAGTCGTGAAAAGCTTCCGGTGTTGTGAAAACCCGAAGGTCTTCTCTGCCAAAGGCTTCTTTGATAAGTTCTTCATCAATAGGTTCCAGGTTCTTGATGGTCAACGCCTTTGGGTCATAGACCACTACGGCTTCATCCGCATCGTTCAAGCTGTTCTTATAATGCTTGAGGAATGTTTTGTTCAGGCTACTATACGTATGCAACTCTAAACAAGCCAGTAATTTATGTTCACTGAACTGTTTTTTTACGGCTTGTGTCGTTGCATTGACCTTTGATGGCGAATGCGCATAATCTTTGAGGACCAGGGCTTTATCAGTTTTTACCACCTTTTGCAAACGTTTGTCCGCACCTTTGAACTCGGCGATCGCTTCATAAAAATCATCTTCATCCACGCCCATGTGTTGGCAGATCCATTTGGCTCCTGCTAAATTGCTCAGGTTGTGTTCGCCGAAGATCTGGAGTGGCATCAGTCCTTCCGGCGTATCGAGATGTACTTCTTCATCAATGATCTCATATCCTGGTGTTCGGTAGGCATGTTTGCGGGTTGGTCTTTTTGCATTCTCAGCGATCTTTTTTACCGCTTCATCTTCCTCATTATAGACCAATGTGCTTCCATTGGTCATATTATCGACAAAATATTCAAATTGCGCCTGGTATTCATCATAAGTACTAAAAACATTAATGTGGTCCCAGGCAATACCGCTGATCAGGGCGATATTGGGTTGGTACCAAAGGAACTTGGGTTGAGGGTCGATGGGAGAAGACAAGTATTCATCGCCTTCCAGCAGGATGAAATCGTTTTCTTGTGTTAATTTGATCATAGTAGAAAATCCTTCCAACTGAGCACCCACCATGAAATCAGTAGGTTTATGGTGGTAGTTTAGTACGTGTAACACCATGGCAGTGATGGTGGTCTTGCCGTGTGATCCTGCGATGACGACCCGCGTTTTATATTTGCTTTTTTCGTGGATGAACTCTGGATAAGAATAGATCCTCAAGCCCAATTCCTGCGCTTTTTTGAGCTCAGGATTATCTTTTTTAGCGTGCATGCCCAGAATGACCGCATCCAGGTCTGTAGTTATCCTTTCCGGGAACCAACCGTCATTTTCAGGAAGTAAGCCTTTCTGGGCCAGCCTGGACCTTGAAGGCTCAAACACCTCATCATCGCTTCCAGTAATCTGCTCACCCTGATCGTATAAAGCTATGGCCAGATTGTGCATTGCGCTTCCGCCTATCGCTATAAAATGAATTTTCATAGACTGTTTTTAAAGCTGTAAAGATAGTATTTAGCAAGGGAAATTCAGAGGAAAAGAATGTTCAGGTAGCATTGTATTAAGCTTTCATCTCAGCGAAGAGATATTGCAGGACCTATTTTATAAAGTTATGACCCTGAACTTAAAAACAAAGAGAACTAATCTGATCCTCAGGTAGCATTATAATGCCTGCTCTTTGTCCTTTACCACAGTAAATCAAGCATTTGATATTGATGCCATGTCCGAACTTCATGACCAGTTGATCGCAGGTGGTGGAAAGGAATTGAACATCTCAGTTATAATTATAGTCCCAAATTTACGCAGCTTTATTTATGGAGTTGTGCTTTGACAATTATGATCAAACTTTTCCGGGTCTTATTTGATCAAAACTTATTTTTAGATTTAATACCCTTCACCGGATACAACTTAGAAAACAAAACTCCTATTAACATCGAAAAGACAAAAGACGGAAATAAGACATCCATTTTTTCAAAATAAATGCCTACGCTGTCTAATTCCTGTAAAACGAATTTTACGAATGGCACACATAAGAATCCCGATACCATCGAGGCGATAGCGCCTTGCTCGCTATACTTCTTCCAGAAAAGCGATAAGATGATCACCGGACAAAAAGTGGCTGCAATACCTGAACCCAATAAAAATGAAAGCCACTACCTAATATTTAATTAGCTTTGCAGTAGGAAAAATATGGATGTTCTCTATTGAAGCGATAAAAAATCTAAGGAATTCCGGCTCTGTCGTGCCCAGTTCCCGGTTCCTGGTCAATAAAATGACCCGAAGTATTAATGGGGAAGATCATGTCATTGTGGAATTCGGGACGGGAAATGGAAAGATTACAAAGAACATCCTTCAAAAGAAGTCGCTCCGGTCCAGGTTGATATCGTTTGAGCTAAACCCTACGATGTATGAAAAAGCTCAATCAAAACTTCCGGTAGATGGTAGGTTTTGGTTGGTCAATGGTTCTGCCTTTTCTTTTGACCAGTACTTAGAGCAGCGGCAAATTCAAAAGGTCGATCAGTTCATCTCAAGCTTACCGCTGTCTTTGCTCAATGAAAATGATATTGATAACTTGCTCGCAAAGGTCAAGGCTCATCTTCATCCTCAAGGCGTTTTCATTCAATATCAATATAGTCTGGACAAATATGAACTTTTAAAATCGCATTTTAAAGAAGTGAAGCTCAGCTTTACTCCACTTAACTTTCCGCCGGCCTTTGTCTATCGATGTTCGATCTGATCAAGACCTTGATCGCGCTAAGAGTTTTTTTACTTTATTTTGCAGCTTTGCGTCGATATCTTTAGCGCTGATGTCCTTTAAATAAGCCACCGCCTTAGCTTTGTTCTTGTCGTATTTGTTCGCCATCTCTGCAAATTTTATCTTTAAGGCGGTGGCTTTCGTCTGACCGATGCCTTCTTGTAAAGTAGCAAATGCTTTCTCCGGTAGTTCCATTTCCAGGTAAAGCTCGGTTAGCTTGGTATAGGTTGTTGCTGATCGGCCGATATCAACAGCTTGTTTCAAGTACTTTTCAGCTGCCTGGTAATTTTCTTCAGCCCTTTCCACAAATCCTCTGGCGAGCGCGCCATCCACAGGACTAATATCGGCCAGTTCATCAGCATATTGCATTGCATTAGCTTTAGTTCCACCTATAATGGAGGGAAGTTCAACGTAAAGTTGGACTAAAGCCCAGCGGCTGTTGATGTGATCTTTATCTAATCGTGTGGCTTTCTTTAAATGGAATTTGACATCGTCCAGCATCATCAAGGCGGTAAATTTATTGGCTTGTTTGGCCACCATTCCTAACGCACCGCCATATCTAAAATTGTACTCCGCATTATCCGGATACTTGTCTACTAAGACTTCAACCTCATCGACCGCCTTTTCCCAAAGTTCTAACTTAGCATAGACCGAACCCAAAAGCGATTGCACGGCGGTGTCGTTTTCCTGCTTAGCACGGATAGGTTCTAATAGATCTTTTGCGGCTTCGTATTGCGCTGCATCATAAAGTTCCTTTGCGTTTTCAAGGTTGTTCTGAGCAACTATAAGATCGACTGAGAACAAAAGTGCTGTCCCTAATAAGAGTAAAAGTTTCTTTTGGATAAATATAATTAACATCGATATTTATAAATTTAAAGCTCTAATAAAGAATTAATTGACCTTAATCCCTGTTGATTTAACAATACATTAATCCACAATTTTCATTTTTCTTAGCAGAAAAGAAGCATTCATGTTTTGGCAAACACCTTCTTTTAACTGGTAATCAAAGTATAGTTCATCCTTGATGATCTGAGCGTCAAAATGGTAGTTAGTGACGCTTTGATGTTGACCTGCCACTTGACATAAACTTAGATCATGCGTAGCAATTAATCCGGTAGAATCCGTCTTTATGAGCCTTTCTATAAATTTTTGAGATCCTTTTGCTTTATCTTCAGAATTCGTCCCTTTCAAGATCTCATCAAGCACGATAAAATGGCTTTCCTTTTTGATCTTATCGATTATCTTCTTTAACCTGGCCAGCTCAGCATAAAAATAGGATGCTTCTCCGGCCAGCGAATCGGCCGTTCGCATGCTGGAAATCAATTTAATTGGTTGATACTCACATTGATCAGCGGCAACAGGTAAGCCCGAGTTGGCCATAACGATAAGTGTCCCAATGCTGCGCAGGAAAGTACTCTTACCTGCCATGTTCGCTCCGGTGATGATCAAAAAATCATCAGATGACATTTCAATACTATTCCCTACAGCTTTTTGTTTATCTAAGGATGGATGAACAAGGTTCTTCACTTTCAGTTGATACTGATCTGTTAATCGCGGATACGTGTGATCCTGGTGATCATATGCAAAGTTCGCCAGGCTATTTTGGGCATCTATTTCAACAATGGCATCAAGCCAGTTGTCTACCTTAGCACCATGAACGGCCAACCACTTTTCGATCTTGTGACAAAGCCGGATGTCCCATAGCAAAAAACCATTCAGGAAAATACCCAGTAACAGGTTGTTCCGCTGCTCCAATGCATCTATCAGTTTAGTTAATCTATGGATATGGTTAGATGCGCTCTGTGTATCCGACCTAAGATGAGATTGAATATCTTTAAGCTTTTCTGATGTGAAATTAGCATCTTCTAAAAGTCGTATTAAGGCTTTATTTTGCTGGAAGATGCTTTGCGTTTGGTTGATGAATTGAAGTAGTACGTTGATCTTCTTAAGATAGATGCCTGTAATACCGATACCGATCAGTAGCCAAAGAAGAACATGCTTAAGCTCAAGGAAACCCAGAAAGAGCAAGCTTATGAAGGCAACGGACAAAACGGAAAAGACAAAGCTCAACCAGGGAGCGAAATTAGGCGTAAAGCTATTATATTCCTTCAGCCATTTAGTTAAGGCTTTATTTGAAATATCCGATTCCACTAATGATGCTTCCGCGGTGAAGGATTGTCTCAGGTCGATCTTTTCTGCTAACTCCCGAACGACTTCCTGTTTAGCTTCTATACTATTCGTATCGTTTGCGGTCAAGGTTTCTGCCAGCTTCTTTTCGCCGTCCTTTAACGCGGTTCTATTGATCCTTTGGAACAAAGACTGCGACCCAAAAAGGTCCAGGTCATTGCTGAAATCGTGCTGATCGTCCTTGAATTCTTCGCCCGTATTAAAAGCTGATAGATCTCCGTTGAGATAAGCGAGCTCATCCTGATTGATCTTGATCAGTTTAGATAAATAGCGTTTTTTCCTGCCGATCCTTTGATGATAGCTGACCGCGATAAGGAACAATAGACCTCCCACGATGAACACAGCAGCTACCCACTTATAGGACGGCCACAGCAAGTACATGGATAACGCTACGGTCACAAAGATGGCCAACCTTAGAATGGTTAGTGCGTTGCTTTTCGTAACTACGCTTTTGCGCTCTTGTTCAATTTTTTTTATTCTTTGCTGGTAGCTTTGCCTTATCATTTCCATAAAATCACAAAAGTAAAATTTGGATCCATCAAAATCGTAACATTTTAAATAAAGTTGCGTCTATCCTTAAAATAAAATTTCATGAAAATCTATTTAATATTATTGTATTTTTTCCTGTTAGCGACTTCTTTAAAAGCACAAAAGACCGATCTTGAACTCTCTTCAGACATGAGCTTTCATGATAATGAAGTCTTATCAGACTTAATGGCGTTTCAAGGTATTGAATATTATGACCTGGTTTTTAAAGGAGAAGCTCTGCCTGATAAAAAATTCATCTTTACCGCTAAAGAAATTTGGGGTGGTCAGCTAAAAAATATAGATACGATCATAGATAGCTCTTTATTTCCGGTTAAAAACCTACAAACCATTAATGAAAAAAACTTTGATGTAGAGGTCATTGCCCGGCAGATGAAAGAGGCGCAAAAATTAAAGATCATGTTTGACCTGGGTCAATTAAAGATCACCCGATATTATGATACTACAAATTCAAACCGATATAGTTTAAGAGATTTAGTCAGTGAAAGCGGATTATCAATAACCTATAAAGCACCTTTTATTTTCATGGCTTATATTATGCCTTATCAACGCGAAGACGGCGGCTATTCATATTGCGATGTAGGTTCTGCTGGAAAAGACATTGATAATTGGGGTGATAAATTTGGCATAGAACATTACATTATCTTTGAAGCTGATTTTGTGGATTAGCCGGAGTAGTTACTGATCTTTTAATTGCTTCTGAACCTCTATTCGTTTAGCCTTTGGCAGTTTACTTACTACTAGTTCATAGCTATGGTCTATGAGATAACGAACGTATTTTTCACTTAATTCCGTTAAATCGATGTTGACCGTGTTCCAGTGTTTTTTGTTCATGTGATATCCGGGCTGAACATCATCTGGATACTTATTCCTAAGCATTTCAGATTTCTTAGGGTCGCACTTTAAGTTTACCGAGTGGTCGCCTTCTTCCCAGGATTTTAGTGAGGTTGATGCGAACATCTTGCCCATAACCTTAAAGACCAGCGTATTGTTATCAAAAGGAAGTTCTTCCGTGGTTTTTGGTTTAGCTATACAATATTCTCTGAAGTCGTCAATTTTCATTATCGGTCAAATGGAGAGGGCATTTATTGCATTGGGTCAAAAATCCACCTGATATTCCTCGGTTTGTTCTTTCCCGTCATCATCTTCATTCTTATCATCTCCTTTGCATTCCACTTTGATAGACAAGTTCTCTGGTTTTTCAAAATCTTCCCTGGAGACCTGTATCTTTTCATCTTTATATAGATCTTTCATATATTGACCCCAAATCGGCAACGCCATGGTCGCTCCTTGTCCATAGGTTAAAGAGGGAAACCTCACCGATCGGTCCTGACCGCCTACCCAAACGCCGGTCGTGAGGTTCGGCACCATACCTATGAACCAGCCATCACTTTGATTTTGGGTCGTTCCGGTCTTTCCAGCAATAGGATTTTCAAAATCGTAAGGATAGCCTGTTACGGCTTTTTTGTAATGGGGTAAGTTCTTTGCATAGGTTCCTCTTAATCTTCTACCGGAGCCGAACCTTGTTACGCCTTCTAATAATTGCGTGGCCACATAAGCGGTTTCCTTGTTCAGGACATCTTTTGTTCTGGGGCTATGTTGATAAAGGATCGTTCCGTTCTTATCTTCTATCCGCGTCACAAAATAAGGCTCTGTATACACGCCTTTATTAGCAAATGTACTATAAGCGGCGACCATTTCATAAACGCTAAGATCGGCCGTTCCCAGGGCGATGGACGGATAGGCCTTTATATCAGAGGTGTCCACTCCTAATCGATCTACCATGTTCACCACGGCCGTTGGCCCTACTTTGTCCATAACCCTGGCGGTTATAGTATTAATGGACTCTGCCAGAGCCTGCTTCAGGCTTTTCATACCACCATATTCATTTCCGGCATTTTCAGGAGACCAGTCTTCTAAAAGTCCAAACTTTCCCTTAGGTATGGTAAATCTGGTGTTAGGTAGCTCATAGCAGGGAGAAAGGTTGAGCTGATCGATAGCAGTAGCATAGACGAACGGTTTGAAAGTGGACCCTACTTGTCGCTGAGCTTGTTTGACATGTTCATACTTAAAGTACTTGTAATTGATGCCGCCAACCCATGCTTTAATTGCCCCGCTTTGCGGGTTCATGGACATCATACCAGTATTCAGGAATGATTTATAGTAGCGGATGGAGTCTCTGGGCGTCATCGTGGTATCTATAGTTCCGTTCCAGCTGAACACCTTCATTTTCCTTCTCTTTTCAAAGGATGCCATGATCTTTTCTTTGTCTATTCCTTTTTCGAGCATGTCCCTGTACCTGTCGGAATTTTTGATCTCGCGATTGATGATCCTTTTGATCTCCTCTGGCGTTACATCCCTGAATGGTGCTGTGGAGTTCCTTTCGTTCTTTTCATCAAAGACCTTTTGTAAGTTCTTCATGTGCTTATCTACTGCGGTCTCGGCATATTGCTGGTATCTGGAGTCAATTGTGGTGAAGACCTTTATCCCATCGCTGTAAAGACTATATTCCGTTCCGTCGGGTTTAGGGTTTTCATCAATCCAATCTTGTAAATATTCCCGCAAATGAGCTCTAAAATAAGTAGCCATTCCCTGATCATGTTGCTCTGGCGAATAATTTAGGTCTAATGCTAATTGTTGCAAAGAATCAACTTGTTTTTCGTTGAGATGATCATTGCGTTGCATTTGTACAAAAACCTGATTTCTTCTTTGCTTCGAATTTTCTTTAAAACGATCTATATGCGGATTATAAAGTGTAGGGTTTTTTAACATCGCCACTAAAACTGCTGATTCGTGAACCTCTAACTGCTTAGGTTCTTTACCAAAATAGATCCTGGAAGCCGATCGGATGCCATCCGCTTGATAAATGAAGTCAAACTTATTGAGATACATGGTAATGATCTCTTGCTTTGTGTATTGACGCTCTAAGCGAATGGCGATCACCCATTCTTTGAACTTTTGCAGGATGCGCTCTATTTTATTATCCGATCTGATCTTTGTGAAAAGTAACTTGGCTAATTGCTGAGTGATGGTGCTGGCCCCACCTTTTTCGCCTAAGTAGATCGCCGCTCTGATCGTGCCGCGCGCATCTATACCGGCGTGGCTGTAATAGCGTTCGTCTTCTGTTGAGACTAAAGCTTTTACTAGATTTTCCGGTAGGTCTTCATATTTAACTGGGGTTCGGTTCTCTTTAAAATATTTACCTATTGTTTTGCCATCTGATGAAATAACTTCTGTTGCCAGATTGGTCTCTGGATTTTCCAGTTCTTCAAAAGTGGGCATTTCCCCAAAGAAACCCCAACTGGCGAATAAGAACAAAAGCACGACAAGCATTATTCCGCTGATATACAAACCCCAGAATATCTTTATGTATTTTTTATAATTAGGAGTTTTATCTGTTGTCATCTTTCTTTTGTTTTTCTATGATAAGTCCCACGTCCATAACACCTTCCAATGAGTCCAAAGCTTTCACTTCTCCTCTTTTTCTCATGGCTTGTCTTAAAAATACCTTATACCTACCTTCCTCGGGGAAAGTTACCCCTTGCTTATACCACAGCTTGCTTTCTTTAACTCCTGTGCCGCCTTTGCCTAAGAGTTCTCCATTAGGTTTTGCCATTCTATATTCTAAAGTATCCTGAACGATCTTGCCATGAGGGAATTTTATTTTTGATATCAAATATAAGTTATTAAATCCATACGACCGGTCTACCCGTATGTTGAAGAAAAGATCGTACTTTACGGAGTCCACAGGTTGTAGGAAACGGAATTTTACAGTATCGGTTTTTTTCCATACACCATTTAGGTCTTGGAACTCCGCATACTCCTGGTCGTCATTACAGCTAAGCAATATGAATATCAGACAATAGAAAAGAAGGGTTCTGATCATTGCTTTTTCCTCTTTTTTCGTTTTTTCCTTCTTTTTTTGTTAGGTCTGTTCTTATGGTCGAACCTTGTTAGGCTGTCTTGACCGGCAGCATCTTCAAAATCTACCGCTTCGCTCTTTTCTGGTTCGGTCTGGACAAAATCTTCCAGTGATGCTACATATTTTTCTTCTTTCTGCGCCTTGATGATCTCCTGAACATCTTCAAGGTCCAGTTCTATCCAGTTGTTCTTGTCTTCCAGGTAAGCATACCAGAGCTTTTTCTTAAATATGTCTATTTTTTGACAAACAGCCTTTCCTTTTTGGGTAATGATCTTCTTATCCATCTTTGGGAATGCGCGTAGGCTTTCCTGGTACATGTCAAGCTCATAGTTCAGGCAGCACTTCAACTTTCCACATTGACCAGCTAACTTTTGTGGGTTCAGGGAGAGTTGCTGATATCTGGCGGCTGAGGTCTTGACGGTCCTGAAATCTGTAAGCCAGGTAGAGCAACAAAGCTCTCTACCGCAGGAGCCTATTCCGCCCAGGCGTGAGGCTTCTTGCCTGTAGCCTACTTGCTTCATTTCTATACGTATCTTAAAGGTCCTGGCAAATTCTTTGATCAGTTGCCGAAAATCCACTCGTGATTCCGCCGTATAATAAAAAATTGCTTTCGTGCCATCTCCCTGGAACTCTACATCACTGATCTTCATTTGTAATTTAAGTGCAATGGCTATTTCCCGGGCTTGTTTTTTTACGGGCTCTTCCCTTTTTTGGCATTCGTGCCATTTGTCCAGGTCGCGCTGATTGGCCTTTCTGTATATAACCGGAAGATCATCCCTTTCAGGATTGACCTTCTTTTTTTTCATCTGTACCTTAACCAGTTCGCCAGTGAGGCTGACAATCCCTATATCATGGCCGCTTTGTGCTTCAGTAGCTACCGTGTCGCCCATGCTCAGGCTTAATTCTTCTTTATTATGGAAAAAGTCTTTTCGTCCGTTCTTAAAACGGACCTCAACCTTATCAAAGGGCTTTTGGTCATCGGGTAATTGCATGTTCGCTAACCAGTCAAACACGCTCAACTTCTCACATCCTCCAGAACTACAATTCCCATTGTTCTTACATCCTTTAGGTAAACCGTTTTCTGCGGTCTGGCAACTTCCACATCCCATATTGTTTATATTTATATTGACGCATTCTCTGCTATCTATTTGCAAAGAGCGGATAATTTTAAGGGGTAAAAATAGTAAATATTAACGAGCTATGAAGTTATATGGACAAGCGTATGTTCCTTTAGATCTCCACCTGCTGATCGAACACGCTTGACAATAAAGATGATATGAACATTATTAGATCCTGATCTTCATCTTTATTTTCCAGTGTCTTGCTTATGACCTTTTATCAGCTAGAGACTTACTGCTTAAAAACCAGTTTCTCTGATCGGCCTTTACGGAATACATTGCGTAGTGTCTTCTTCCCTTTCCTTCGCCTGCGTTGTTCTTCTATTGGTAAGGCTATGAAATCCTTGCATTCCCGGGAACAGCAATGGTTCATCGTTTCGGCACATTCTTCACATTGGATGAACAGGAGATGACAGGCGTCATTGGCACAGTTCGTATGTTGATCACAAGCTTTGCCACATTGATGGCATTTGGCGATGACCTCATCGGATATCTTTTCGTTCAGGCGTTCATCGAACACGAAGTTCTTGCCGATGAACTTATTAGGAAGTTGCTTTTCTTTGACCTGCCTTGCATATTCTATGATGCCACCTTTTAATTGATAGACGTTCTTGAACCCTTTATGTTTATAATAAGCACTTGCCTTTTCGCAGCGGATGCCGCCCGTGCAGTACATAACCAGTTTCTTGTCTTCTTTGTGGGGTTTCAGGTCTTCTTCAATAATGTCAAGAGAATCGCGGAAAGTATCAACATCAGGTGTTACCGCGTTCTTAAAATGACCGATCTCACTTTCATAATGGTTCCTCATGTCTACTAATACCGTATCCGGATCCTCAATGAGCCTGTTGAATTTTTCGGCATCTACATGAACACCTTTATCGGTTACGTCAAAGGTGTCATCGTCCAGACCATCTGCTACTATTTTTGGGCGAACCTTGACCTTGAGCTTGAGGAACGACTTGATATCCTGTTCTATCGCAATGTTTAAACGGACATCCTTCAGAAAAGGAATATCGTCTATCATGGCTTTGAACTCATCAAATCTTTTTGCAGGTAAGGATAACTGAGCGTTGATTCCTTCATGGGCGACATAGATCCTGCCTAACACGTCCATCCTGTCCCAGGCTACGAACAAATAGTTCCTAAAGATCTGCGGGTTACCGATCTTTGCGTACTTATAAAATGACAATGTAAGTCGCTGTTCACCAGCTTCTTCGAGTAGTCTGGCGCGCTCAGTGGCACTTAATGTGTTGTACAGTTGCATGCTATACAATATTTAAATTCATGTTACAAAGATAGTTATTCAAAGTAGAATCTTTGCAATATTTGGATGTTCAGGTCACACAAAAGAAAATTGAACGCCCGGATAGTAAAAGATATTACCGCATTATTATCCGCTGTTCTATAGTAATTGACCGAATGGTCATACTTGAGTTTCTTGAAGTTAAGCTGAATGAAATATTATATTTATTTTCGCATCAAATCACATCTCGTTCATGCAACAAAAAACATTGGATCTATATAGTAAAGTTGGTGGCTGGTTGGTCTTTTCCATCGCGCTCCTTGTTTATTGGTTGACCGTGGAACCCACTGTAAGTTACTGGGATGCCGGTGAATATATAGCTACTTCTTCAAAGCTGCAAGTTGGTCATCCGCCTGGAGCTCCGTTCTTCCAGCTATTAGGTGCTTTCTTTTCCATATTCGCTTTTACGAATAGCCAGATCGCACTGGCCGTGAATTCCATTTCCGTGGTTTCAAGTGCTTTCGTGGTGGCTTTTATGTTCTGGTCGATCGTGTTGTTGTTCAAGAAGTTCATCAAGATAAATGAGGTAACGGATCAAAAAAAGTATGCTGTGCTTGCGTCGGCATTCATAGGGTCAGTCTCTTTTATATTTACAGACAGCTTCTGGTTCAACGCAGTGGAAGCGGAAGTTTATGGCGCAGCCATGTGCCTTGTCGCCCTGATGTTCTATATAGGTTTGTTATGGGACCGCGACATGCTCCAACCTAGAGGTGATAAATGGCTCGTTCTGTTCTTCTTTATCGTAGGCCTAACCTTTGGCGTACATTTCATGGGGCTACTGACCATACCGGCCGTAGGCTATATCTATTTCTTTAAAACGACCAACCGTATTACCCCTAAGAACTTCATCATTGCTACACTGGTCGTTGTAGGTGTGCTGCTTTTTGTTTTCAAGTTGCTCTTGCCGTATACCTTGAGCTTTTTCGCCGGAGCTGAGCTCTTTTTTGTTAATAGTATAGGCTTGCCTTTTCACTCCGGAACGATCATAGCAGGCCTGATCATTGCCGGTGCTTTCTATTATCTTATCAATTATACCCGGAAAAAGGGTTATCGTCAATTGAACCTTATCATATTATGCTTGCTTTTTGTGCTCATCGGGTTCTCCAGTTGGGTCATGTTGCCCATCAGAGCCAATGCTGGTACGGTCATCAACGAGAACAACCCGAGTAGTGCCGAAGCTTTGCTCGCTTATTATAACCGGGATCAATATCCGGAAACGCACTTGTTCTACGGACCACAGTTCACGGAGATATTTGCAGGCCTTGATAAGGACGATCCTTATTCAGATGAAGAACCTAAGTATGAAAGAGACGAGGAAAAAGGCGAATATGTGATCGTCAACGATTATAAAAACGCGAAACAAAATTCACCAGGGGAACATAAATCCCTGATCCCGCGAATGTGGAGCATGGAACATGCGGAAAATTACATGATGTACACTGGCGCATTGGACTTTAGCATTAAACCGGATTATCAGGGAAATCAAAGATTGAAGAATGCGGTAGATCAATTTCGAAAAGACTATGCAGCGGGAAAGATAGGTTATGAAGGTTATGTGAAATTCCTTAAAGACTTCAGACAGTATCTGGACGTGGAAAAGCCCAGTATGGTGAGTAATTTAAGATATTTCTTCGAATATCAATTAGGATATATGTACTGGCGTTATTTCATGTGGAACTTTGCCGGTAGACAGAACGATGAGCAAGGAAAAAAAGGCAAGTTCAACGGGAATTGGCTTTCTGGCATCAACTTTCTGGATGAAATGAGACTAGGGCCGCAAGACAACCTTCCGGTAGATCTGAAAACCAATAAGGCCAGGAACACGTATTTTCTTTTGCCTTTGATACTGGGAGTGATCGGTCTGGTGTTCCATTTCCAAAAGGATAAAAAGAGCTTTTGGGTCTTGACCGTCTTGTTCCTGTTCACCGGAATAGCACTTAAGTTCTATCTTAACGAAAGGCCTTTTGAACCCCGCGAACGCGATTATGCACTCGTAGGATCGTTCTATGTGTTCGCCATCTGGATAGGTTTTGGCCTTTACGCTTTGTTCGATCTTTTTGCAGACTACATGAAACCAAAGCTAGCCTTGCCCATCGCGTTAGTTCTTTGTCTCAGCGTTCCTTCTGTCCTGGCATCTGAAAATTGGGATGACCACGACCGGTCGAACCGATATACAACGCTGGCGATGGCCAAGAACTATCTGGACGGTGTGGACAAGAACGGTATCTTGTTCTCCATAGGTGATAATGACACTTTTGCGCTCTGGTATGCACAGGAAATAGAAGGCTACCGGCGGGATGTCCGCGTAATCAACACTTCGCTTTTCGCCACGCAATGGTATATTGATCAGATGAGAAGAAAGGCCTATTCTAGCGAACCGATAAAAACCTACCTGGAACATGATGATTACACTTATGGTACCAATGAAGCCGTCTGGTATCAGAAAGACCCCCGATTTCCCGATACCCTGATGATCGATAAGTGGATCAAATACATTAAGAGCGATAATAGGTCTACGAAGGCTGAACTTGAAAGTGGTCAGATGGTCAATACCTTTCCTGCCAAGAACCTGTCCGTTCCCGTTGACAAGAACAAGGTGCTGGAGAACAATATCCTTGCTCCAAAATATAAGGACAGGATAGAAGATACCGTCCAGATAGCGCTTAATAATAATATCATCTATAAGAACCGCTTACTCATGCTTGACCTTCTGGCCAATGCGGACTGGGAAAGACCTATATATTTTACCGGCGGAAGTTACTCTGATGGTGATTATATCTGGCTAAAGGACCATTTACAACTTAATGGTATGGTCTATAAGTTAGTTCCTGTTCAAACGGAGAACAAGAGCGATTTTGAAATGGGCATGATCAATACGGAAAAAATGTACGATGTGGTGATGAACTGGCAATGGGGAAACAGTGGCTCAGATAAGATCTATCACGATCCTGAGACCCGGAAGAACTCCATCACTTACCGAAGCAATATGGCCAGACTGGTGGAAAAGTTGATCCAGGAAGATAAGGAGGGAAAAGCCTTGAACGTCATCGATCTGGCCATGGAAAAAATGCCCGTGGAACATTTCCAGCAATATACTTTATTAGAACCTTTCATAAGCGGTTATTATCAGTTGGAAAAACCTGAAAAAGCAAGGAATATCTGGAACCAGGTAGCCAGGGTATTTCAGTCCAGATTAGACTATTACAGCAGCTTTGCTCAGGATGAACAGTATGGAATAGCGCAAAGGATCCTGACTGATATTGAACGCTATCGAAGCCTTGTAGACCTGATCATCATCCATGATGAGGAATCGGTCAGTAAAGAAAAGGCCGCTGAGTTCAACGATTATTTGATGCTTTTCGACCACTTTACAGGTGCGGGCGAACAACAAGAGGAGGAGCAACTGCTCAAACAATTGAACAAAAAACCAAAGGTTGATTCCGTTGGTGCGGATTCTTCTTTAAATTAGTGGATAATGAAAAAGTTAAGTAAACAGTTAGTAACGGCTTCCATGCTGATACTTGTCATATTGGGAGCAAAAGCGCGGAACCTGGAGAAGGATACGGTATTTCACAATGAAAGGGATATTAACTTTAAGGTATACGAAAATGGAAATCGTATTGTCCTAAAGTTCTCCAGTGAAAATAATAGACTGGTCAAGCTCATGGAGCAACTTGGGCTGAACATCTATTTCAATGAAGAAATGAAAAAGAGGGATGATATCTATATCAATTATCCCATAGGCATCAGAACGGAAATAGGGCTTGATGAGGAAGAGCAAAAAGAACTTCAGGCCAAACGAAGGAATCAGGAGATCGACTACCAGCTCGTCTTAAAGAACATCAAAGATGAGGCCGAGTATGGGTATTATGGAAAGGAACGTATATTCAATATCCTACTTAACAGCTTAGAGGTCAAAGGTGAAGTCCGTTTAGATGAAGATGATGTGGTGCACTATAGATTAGAAGTGCCAAAAAAGCTGATCAACCCGGAAAACCCTGATCAGGTAGATGCTTTCAAAATAGGCATAGAATCAGGAACGATACCGGTAAAACAACGTAGAAGGACAGCAAGCGCGGCCAACAGGATGTCTAGACGGATGGGACGCGGACGAATGGGGCGAAGAGGAAGACAGAGACGCGGAATGCAACAAAATAACACCACGACCATTACGATAAACAGATCCCCGGTGGAAATATGGTTTGATGTGAAGTTGTAGATATTTAAGGATGAACACGACATCACGCCTGTTGAAAAGAACTTTCCCTAAAAGAACCTGGAATATTCAGACCGATCAAAAAGAAATCTATCTCACTTTTGATGATGGACCTACACCTGAGGTAACAGAATGGACCCTGGATATCCTCGCTCAATATAATGCCAAAGCGACCTTTTTTTGCATCGGAAAGAACGTTAACTTACATCCTTCCATTTTTAAAAGATGTGTCGCTGAAGGTCACTCCATAGGAAATCATCTCTATGCGCATGAAAACGGATGGAAAACCACAACGGACTGTTATCTTAGCTCTGTAGAGGAAACCCATAGCCTATTCCTTGAACATGGTGTGGAAACCCGACTTGTGAGACCTCCTTATGGAAGGATGAAGAACAAACAAGCCCAGGAATTGTTAGCTATGAACTATGAGCTGATCATGTGGGATGTGTTGAGCAAAGATTATGATAAGAGCATCCGCCCGGAAGAATGCCTCCTAAATGCGACTACGAACTTGAAAAAAGGAAGCATCATTGTTTTCCACGATAGTGTCAAAGCGGCTGATAACATGCAATACACGCTTCCTAAGTTCTTAGAAATGTATACTAAAAAAGGATTTCTATTTAAAGGGCTACAACAATGAGAATAGTCGTTCCAGTATTTTTTCTTCTGCTTGTTGCTTCTTGTGGCATCTTTAAGAAAAAGAAGGCATCTGATGATAAGCATACAAAAAAGCATGAACCCGTAGAAAAAACAGATGCTGTTATAGATGAGATCATCGCTACAAATGGAGGTCTGGGAAACTTGCTGATCAAAGATGAGCTTGATGATGGAAAGCTGAACAGTAATATCAACCTTATTAAAAGTAAGGTAGATGCAAGTTTCTTTGGGTTTGATGGTGGTGGAAAAGCAAGGCTGTATTCCTATAAAAATGAACCGGTCTTTGCCATTCTTAAAAAGGAAAATCAAAAGATCAAAGCCATCATTGCCATTCATCCCGATATCAAAACAAACAAAAGCATCAGTGTCCAATCTTCATTAAAAAAGATCAAAGCCACTTATCCAGATGGAAAACTAATAGATGATCAAATGAACAAATGGTCGATCTATGAAATACCGGCTAAAAAATGGCAATTTACTTTCGATGCCCGTTTAGGCGAAATAAACGGCGATGAACGTTCGCAATTCCTGATCATCCGATAATTTATTAATGAAGTTTCGGAGCTATTGAAATTAATTGCTTATCATCTTGAATTACAATTGTTTAACATCATATCGGGCCTGCCTAGCCAGCATAGGCAAGTGTTTTGTTTGACTGATAAGGAGGAACCCCGAAGCACCGGTATTTATTTATCTCCTAACGTCGATAATTAAAAACACTCGAAGAGACGGTGAATTATGGATTTAGTATAGTATATTTACTCATTTAAGAATATTAGCAGATTTAAAATTTATTGAAGAGAACCTATTTTGCTTATATTATAAATTTATCGGCAGGAAAATAGTGCGCAATATTTACTTCAATCAATCCGGGATCATCTGTTTTAATTCGGATAAAGTGTTGGCTTCTTCTATCGGTTTATCGGTTCGCCAGCGCTGAATTCTGGGAAAACGGGTCGCAACGCCACTTTTATGGCGCCTGGAATAAGCTATTCCTTCAAAGGCAATCTCAAAAACATGATGTGGCGTGACGCTTCTGATCGGACCAAACTTATCGATGGTGTTCTTTTTGATCCAGGCATCCATTTGTCTAAACTCCTTGTCGGTCAAGCCGGAATATGCCTTAGCAAAGGTGATCAAATTCTGTTTAGCCTCATCCCAAACAGCAAAAGTGTAATCTGTAAACAAGTTGCTTCTACGGCCGTGACCGCGCATCGCGTAGATCAACACCGCATCAATGGTCAGCGGATCGGACTTCCATTTCCACCAATCTCCTTTTTTTCGTCCTACGCGATAAACGCCGTCTTTTTTCTTGACCATCAATCCTTCTGACCGGAATTCCCGCGCTCTGGCTCTTTCTTTTGCTGCCGATGACCAATCCGGAAAGCTATAAACTTGGGTTAGATGAAGAATATCAGTTGATCGCAAGGCTTCCTGCACTTTTTTTTCCAGCCGATGCCTTCGCTCTTCAAAGGGAACTTGCCGAATATCTTGCCCTTCATCTTCTAAGATATCATAGGTCTTGAAGATCACCGGAACATCTTTTAGCAATTTTTTAGATACTTTTTTTCTACCGATACGCTGTTGTAGATCTTTAAAACTCCCTAATTCTCCATCGGGAAATGGAAGTATTTCGCCGTCTAAAACCGTTCCATTCGGCAATTTTTCTTTCAGTTGGTGTAATTCCGGATATCGATCGGTTACTAATTCTTCGCCGCGGCTCCAGATGAAAATTTCGTCATCGCGAATGATTATCTGTGCGCGAATACCATCCCATTTGTGTTCAAAAAAATAATCCGCTGCTTTTTCCTCTTGCGTACTGTCTTCTATGGCATAGGCCAGATAAAACGGATAAGGTCTGGACAGCGACGCCTGATCATCTGGCGCTAAGATAAGTTGGTCAAAGCTTATTTCAGCCGGTTTCCAGTCGCCCATTAATTTAAAGGCTAAGACATCTTCTTCGATATCCGTTGCTTGCGATAAAGCTCTGGTCATCAGTTTTTGACTCACACCGATCCTGAAACCGCCGGTAATGAGCTTGGTAAACACAAATCGTTCATAATAATCCAGCCGATCCCACATGTTAAGCATGTACTTTTTTTTATCAGCTTCTTCATAAGGTTTAAGATCGATGATATCCTGAATAATTTGAGAAAGCGATTGCTGATTTTCTTTTTGATGATCCGGTAATACCAGCGCAACGGTTTCCGCCAGATCGCCTACAATGTGATAGGATTCTTCAAACAGCCATAAGGGAATTTTTGCTTGTTCTGCCGCCCAATGCCTGATCTGTGTACTGTTGACCGGTCTTGGTGGCCGGCGATGCGATAAGATAGCGATCGTCCATACTTTATCCGCATCCGTTGCTTTATTAAAATAATCAGCCAGCGCATTGACTTTGACGCTTGTTTTGTTGGAATGGTCTATCGTAGCGATAAGATGGGCAAATTGCTTCATAAGGCTAAATTATAATTTAAGTACCATCATCCTGTTGAATGTCTTGTTTTTTATCAATATTTAAACGATCCGGTGGTTGTTTTTCATAGTGCGAAGTTGCCAGCCTAACGGACGGAAGGCGAATTTCGCATAGCCGTTATCTCACAGCTGAGGTAATTTTTTCTTATTAGGTTCGCAAAGCTTATGATCGAACAGCTGAGGTTACATCGATATACTCCTACAGATCAGTTGACCTCTTATCAATTTTTAAATATATGGCAGTTTACTAGCGTGATACTGTTTTTTATTATCGATTATTTGATGACAATATCAAACTATTTAAAAACCCCTGGCAACTAAAGGTCCGCTGACCCTAATGTTGGCATGGATGGTTATAGCTTTATCTACAACCATGGTTTCAGGTTGTGAGCTTTTTGATCTTTTAAAATGACCGTCTCAGAGGTCGCATTTCGTAATAAGTGCCATTCGTTTTAAAAAAGAACCCTGAATGATAGAAGTTAACTAAGTTCTAAAAGGATTTTTGAGGGATATTCTTCATTATCTTTGCAACGATGAGCCAACAAGACATTCAAGCCTTTTATGCTGATCATCCACATTTAAGGGCAATCACTGCTGATCTAAATGACTCGCAGCCGCATCCTTATTTACTTAAAGGAATGATAGGCAGTGCACGGTCATTACTGATCACTAAACTTTTTGAGAATACAGACATTCCTCTTCTGATCATCATGGAAGATAAAGAACAGGCGGCTTACTACCTGAACGACCTGGAACGCTTGATAAACGATAAAGATGTCTTGTTCTATCCGGGAAGTTACAGGCGACCGTATCAAATAGAAGAAACCGACAATGCGAACGTGTTGCTCCGCGCTGAGGTCCTTAACCGGATCAACTCCAGAAAGAAGCCATCGGTTATCCTAACTTATCCGGAAGCACTTTCTGAAAAGGTGATCACTAAAAAAGAGCTGAACAAAAGTATCTTAGAACTAAAAGTAGGTCAGGAGATCGATAGTGAATTTATCAATGAAGCCTTATTTGAATACCATTTTGAACGGGTTGATTTTGTAACCGAACCCGGCGAATTTTCGGTTCGTGGCGGTATTATCGATGTGTTCTCATTCAGCCATGATCATCCGTTCAGGATAGAGTTCTTTGGCGATGAAATAGAAAGTTTGCGCACCTTTGATATCGAGTCACAACTCTCTGTAAAGAAAAAGAAAAAGATCAGCATCATGCCGAACGTGGAAGGTAAACTGGTAGATGAAAAACGGGTTTCCTTCCTGGAATACATTGCTGACAACACCGCTGTCTTCATAGAAGACCTTCACTTATTGAACGATAAGTTAGATGAAATGTTCAATAAAGCTGTGTCAGCATTTAATGAGCTCAGCAAGGATATCAAACATCAACGTCCGGAAGACCTTTTTTGCAATGCACAGCTACTAAGAAGTCAACTGGAAGATTACAAGCGCTTCTTCTTCAAATCCTCAGCAAGTTCATCATTTTCCTTCTTCAAAGAATATCAATTTAATATCATTCCGCAGCCATCGTTCAACAAGAACTTTGAGCTGATCATGGAAAACCTGCAGGAAAATCACGAGGAAGGTTTTACGAATCATATCTGTTGTTCCAGTGAAAAACAAGTCAAACGCTTCCATGATATTTTCCAGGAACAAGAACAAACCGTACATTATAAGACCAGTTTGATCAATTTGCATCAGGGATTCATCGATCGGGATGTGAAATTGGCCTGTTATACCGATCATCAATTGTTCGACCGTTACCACCGTTTTCATCTTAAGAACGGCTATGCTAAAAAGCAGGCGATCACCTTAAAGGAATTGACCGATCTTAATGTAGGCGATTATGTGACCCATATTGATCACGGTATCGGGAAGTTCGGCGGATTACAAAAGATAGATAACGACGGCAATAAGCAAGAAGCCGTAAAACTGATCTATGGCGAGCGCGATGTGCTTTATCTTAGCATTCACTCGTTACATAAAATATCTAAATACAGCGGTAAAGATGCTAAGGTGCCTAAAATCTATAAGTTAGGTAGCAAAGCCTGGAAAAACCTCAAGAAAAAGACCAAGACACGTGTGAAGAAGATCGCTTTTGATCTGATAAAACTTTACGCGAAACGCAAGATGAATAAAGGCTTTGCTTATGCGCCGGACTCTTATTTACAACATGAGCTGGAAGCCTCTTTTCTTTACGAAGATACGCCAGACCAGAGCAGTGCTACAAAAGCCGTGAAAGAAGATATGGAAAGCCCGCAACCTATGGACCGGCTGGTATGTGGCGATGTTGGTTTTGGGAAAACTGAGGTGGCGATAAGAGCAGCTTTTAAAGCTGTTGATAACGGGAAACAGGTCGCCGTCCTGGTGCCAACGACCATTCTAGCCTTCCAGCATAATAATACTTTTAGAAAACGCTTAAAAGACTTCCCAGTTAACATTGATTATCTCAACCGATTTAGAACTGCTAAAGAAAGAAGGAATGTTTTAGAAGGCTTAAAAAGCGGTGCGGTAGATATCGTTATCGGTACGCACCAACTGGTGAATAAAAATGTTGCGTTTAAAGAATTAGGTTTGCTCATCATAGATGAAGAACAAAAGTTTGGCGTTAGCGTTAAAGACAAGCTTAAAACCATTAAGGCAAATGTGGATACTTTAACGCTCACAGCAACGCCTATTCCGCGAACCTTACAATTTAGTTTGATGGCAGCCAGAGATCTATCAACTATTAAGACGCCACCGCCAAATCGATATCCTATAGAAACGCAGCTGATCCGATTTTCAGAAGAAGTTATCCGCGATGCGGTATCCTACGAAATAGAGCGCGGTGGTCAGGTTTTCTTTATCAATAACCGCGTAGAAAACATTGAGGAAGTCGCCGGATTCTTACAACGTATTGTTCCGGATGCCAGTATAGGTATCGGTCATGGGCAAATGGACGGCAAGAAACTGGAAAGCCTGATGCTGAAGTTCATCGATAATGAATATGATATCCTGGTCTCGACCACGATCATTGAAAACGGCTTAGATGTAACTAACGCTAATACGATCTTTATTAATGATGCGCAGAACTTTGGGATATCAGACCTCCATCAAATGCGCGGTCGCGTGGGAAGAAGTAACAAAAAGGCCTTTTGCTACATGATCACGCCTCCTATGAGCGTTGTTCGCGACGATGCACGCAAAAGACTACAAGCTATTGAGCAGTTCTCAGACCTGGGAAGCGGTATCAACATTGCGATGAAAGATCTGGAGATCCGTGGCGCCGGCGATATTTTAGGTGGCGAACAGAGCGGTTTTATCAACGAGATAGGCTTTGATGCCTATCAAAAGATCCTTAATGAAGCGATAAACGAACTTAAAGAAAATGAGTTTCAGGATGTTTATCATCAGAAAGAATATGAAGATGAAACCTTTGTCAGGGAACCACAGATAGATACTGATCTTAGCTTGCTTTTCCCGGATGATTACGTGAACAATATCACGGAAAGGTTAAACTTATACACCAGACTGAACGAGCTGGAAAATGAACAACAATTAGCTGAATTTAGAAATGAACTCCAGGACAGATTTGGCGACCTACCATCGCAAGCTGAAGATCTTTTGAAAACTGTTGAGCTTAAATGGATAGCCAAAGACATCGGCATGGAAAAGATCGTCTTAAAGAACCATAAGCTCATCGGATACTTTATTGCCGATCAGGAATCGCGTTTTTATAAAAGTCGCGCATTCACCCATATCTTACAGATCGTTCAGGAAAATCCGCAATTAGGGGAAATGAAACAAAAGGAAACACGTAATGGTCTAAGACTTTTGATGTCCTTTAAAGCTACTGATAGTATAGAAAAAGCTGTAAAAAAATTAAGTAAACTTCAATTACCTAAAAAAGAAGTGCCCGTAGAACAAGAAATCACAAAATAATGACCACAAGATCCTATTACAAAGATTTTGATATCCGCTGGAGCGATATTGACGCGAATAGACATTTAGCTAATTCAGCCTATCTCGATTATATGAGCCATACCAGAATGGCCTTTCTCATCGAGCAGGGATTTACGCAAAAGACGCTAATCCAGCACAACCTGGGACCTGTCGTGTTTTTTGAACACCTTTATTATTTTAAGGAACTATTGCCTGAAGATAAGGCTCGCGTTTACCTGCAACTTAAAGGTTTATCAGAAGACGGGATGTTCTTTTCTTTTGAGCATAATATCTATAATCAGGACGGCAAGCATTGCGCACAATGTGAAATGATGGGAAGCTGGATCGATCTTAAAACCCGAAAGCTGACTGCTTTACCCAACGATCTACGTAGCTTGATGGAAAAATTAGAAAAAACCGATGATTTTAAAGTTCTGACGAAAGAAGATACGCGGAAGTTTGGGAAAAAGCCTGAGGATGTGAAGTTTGGTCAATTATAGTTATGAAAGACTTAAAAGACTATCATAGATTTTTAGATGAAGCAGGAGATACTACTTTTTACGGAAAAGGTAAAACAAGCATTATTGGAGAAGAGGGAGTTTCTAAAGTTTTTATTCTAGGTTTAGTTAAAGTAAAAGAACCCTTAGATGGGGTTAGAGCAAAAATAAGTAGCCTTCAGGAAAAAATTTCTAATGATGATTACTTTAAGGTACCAAGCGTTAAAAAGAAAATAAATAAAACTGGTTATTATTTACATGCGACAGATGATCTGCCTGAAATAAGAAAAGAAATGTTTGATTTGATAAAAACTATTAATTGTAGTTTCGAAGCAGTAGTTGGCAGGAAAAGTATTGAGAGATACGAAACTAAGCATAAGGGTAAGGAGGAATATTTTTACGCTGACTTGTTATCTCATTTATTGAAAAACAAACTTTCAAAACATGATAAATTGGTTATGCACATATCTGAAAGAGGAAAAAGCACTAAAAATCAAAACTTAGAATTAGCATTTTTGAAAGCAAAACAAAGGTTCTCTAGAAAAACCAGTAAAGAAACTAAGACCAAGGTTGTTTTTAACGTTAATTACCCTACAAAGGACCCATTATTAAACCTGGCTGATTACTTCTGCTGGGCAGTTCAACGTGTTTTTGAGAGAGGACAAGTCAGATATTATAATCATATTAAAAGTCAGATTAAATTAGTAATCGACCTCTATGATACTAATAAATATGCAGGATGGCAGAATTATTACGATAACAAGAATAACCCACTGACTCCTAGAAATAAAATAAGCCCATTAAAACACTAATTTTATTTAAAATAAAATAACGACTTGGAGTCGACTTTCATGTTTCACAGGCTTTTTTTTAATATGCAAATATAATGATTTCTAATATATAAAGATATCTGCGATTACCTTTCGGTCACTTTCTCCCAAAATCAGCCGGTATTTCGCCCCATTGTTGTGTAGGCCATTTAATAATTTTCGTGGAAAAGTCAGTGTTCTTGAGCCAGCTCTCGGCCCGATCGATCAATTCGAATAATTCTGCGGTTTGTCTGTCCTTTATAAGTTTGGTCTTACATTTTTTTCGCTTAACCCAACCCATGGCGATGGTAGAATCTGTATAAACAACACGCGAGCTGTTCTTTTGCTTGATCAGTGCGAGGGCGTGGACTATTGCCAGAAACTCTCCGATATTATTAGTGCCTTTAGGGAAAGGCCCTTGATGGAAGATAGGTTTCCGGCTCACCGTATCAACCCCACGATATTCCATTTTTCCCGGATTTCCGCTTGATGCGGCATCCACACAGATAGAATTTTTGTTCACGCCTTTGGGTAAAGGCTGAATAGCACCAAATTTTAAGTAATTATAATAGCCTTTCTCATACGCATCAAGCGCTTGGGCTTTAGACTTGAAAGATTTGTATTTAGCATTGGGATAATTGGCGATCCATTGTTTGCACGTTTCCCAGGAATCGCAAATCCCTATTTCATGACCTTCCCAAACTACATAATATTTTAGTTTAGGCATGCTGTCCTTTTAGAAGTTGTTCAATAACTATTGGATAATATTTATGTTCCAATTGATGTATTTTTTGCTTTAACGAATCTAAAGTCTCCTGTTGAGCGATTGGCGTTTCATATTGGGCGATGATCTTTCCTTCATCATATTTTTCATTGACATAATGAATAGTTATGCCTGTTTTTTCTTCATTATTTTCCAGGACAGCTTTATGCACATGGTCGCCATACATGCCTTTACCGCCATATTTGGGTAAAAGCGCCGGGTGTATATTGACCACTCGTTGCGGGAACTCTGCTAAGATGTCTTGTGGAAAGATCCACATGAAACCTGCCAGAACGATCAATTCTGGCTTGAGCTCTTCGAGTTGATCCTTGACCGTATCACTCTTATAAAGGGCTTCTTTGTTAAAGATTGTCGTGGGAATGTTCCTGGTTTGCGATTTCTCCAAAACAGGAGCATTCTTTTTGTTAGAAAACACCCTCAGAACACGATAGGTGTTGTTCATAGAGGCATGCTCTATCAACTTAACTGCATTCGTTCCGCTGCCAGATGCAAATATAACGATAGCAGGTTTTTTACTTTCAGGGTTTTGCATGGAGTATTGATCAAAAATTGCCAAAAGGATAAAAATATGTATTTTTATCTACATTTAAAGTTTATTAGGTGCTGATAATAGAAAGTTTTTTATTTTTGCCTCAAATTTCAAACAAAACATAAGATCATGTCAGACATTTCATCAAGAGTAAAAGCGATCATCGTTGACAAATTAGGTGTCGATGAGAACGAAGTTGTTAACGAAGCGAGTTTCACAAATGACCTTGGAGCTGATTCTTTAGACACCGTAGAATTGATCATGGAGTTCGAAAAAGAATTCGATATCCAGATACCTGATGATCAGGCAGAGAACATCTCAACCGTTGGCCAGGCGGTCAATTATATAGAAGACGCCAAAAAATAAGAACTTCTCAACTTAAGCGTTTTAATCAATGGACTTGAATCGAGTTGTCATAACAGGTTTAGGAGCGATTACTCCTATAGGGAACAACCTACCAGATTACTGGGAAGCCCAGAAATCTGGAAAGAGTGGTTCTGGTCCTATAACCTATTTTGATACAGAAAAATTCAAGACCAAGTTCGCTTGTGAGATAAAGAATTACAAGGCAGCCGATTATTTTGACAGGAAGACCGTTAGGAAACTGGACAAGTTCACCCAGTATGCGCTCATCGCTTCAGATGAAGCTATTGCTGATGCGGGACTAGACCTTGATGTAGTGGATAAATACAGGACCGGCGTGATTTGGGGTGCTGGTATCGGTGGGCTGGAGACCTTCCAGAACGAAGTGATCAATTATGCCAAAGGTGATGGAACGCCAAGGTTCAATCCATTCTTCATCCCAAAAATGATAGCAGATATAGCTCCCGGTAATATTTCTATAAAACACGGGTTCATGGGACCGAATTACACGACCGTTTCTGCCTGCGCATCTTCTGCTAATGCTATTTTCGATGCGCTCAATTATATTCGGTTAGGCTATACTGATGTGGTGGTTACCGGCGGAAGCGAGGCCGCGATCACTGAAGCTGGAATGGGCGGATTCAATTCCATGCACGCCCTATCTACAAGGAATGATACACCGGCAACCGCTTCACGTCCTTTTGATGCAACACGTGACGGGTTTGTCCTGGGTGAAGGCGCAGGTTCGCTCATTTTAGAAAGCCTGGACCATGCCAAAAAACGCGGAGCTAAGATCTATGGTGAGATCATAGGCGGTGGCCTATCTTCTGACGCTTATCACATGACTGCTCCACATCCTGAAGGAAAAGGCGTAATAGCTGTAATGAAAAGTTGTCTTCAAAACGCAGGTATCAAACCTGAGGATGTGGACCATATTAACACGCACGGAACCTCAACTCCATTAGGTGATGTTGCTGAGTTAATCGCTATCAAGGATGTTTTTGGGAAAAGTGCCTATGACATCAACATCAACTCTACAAAGTCCATGACCGGTCACCTGCTAGGAGCGGCTGGTGCTATCGAGGCCATTTCGGCCATTCTTTCCATTAAACATAACATCATACCACCTACGATCAATCATTCAGTCCAGGATGATAAGATCGATGATCAATTTAACCTGACCCTCAACCAAGCGCAACAGCGGAATGTTGATATTGCCTTGAGCAACACTTTTGGGTTTGGTGGTCATAATGCCTGTATCGCTTTTAAATCCTTTACTGATCAAACCTGATGCAGCTGATTAATCTTTTTGCCAAGAACACATCTGCGAAAGCGGAATTCTCTCAGCATATTGCTTCTATCATAGGATTTAAACCTAAGAACGTTGCAGTGTTTCAGCAAGCCTTCACCCATAGTTCCTTAAAAAAAGTGGACAAGGATGGAAGTCCCATTAATTATGAGCGTCTGGAATTCCTGGGTGACGCTATATTGAGTTCAGTGGTAAGTTGTTTCCTATTTGAACAAATGCCAGATAAGAACGAAGGTTATCTTACAAAGATGCGTTCTAAGATCGTAAGCCGGCAAAACCTGAACCAATTGGGAAAAGACCTTGATCTTTTGGAGCTTCTGGATTCAGAGGTCAATTCTGATAAATATGGGCAGAATATTTACGGGAATCTGTTCGAGTCTCTCGTTGGCGCGATCTATTTGGACAAAGGCTATAAGATCTGCGAACATTTCATCTATGATAAGATCATCGACCCTTATATAGACCTAGACCGTTTCAAGAAGAAGATCATCAGTTATAAAGGTCTCATCATAGAATGGTGTCAAAAGAACAAGTTCAAGTACGAATTTGAAGTAGAAGATGAGATTGGTGTCGATAAAGAGCATTACTTTATTGTAAGATTTTATTTAGACGATAAGCTTATCTCCAAGGCCAGGGAGATCTCAAAGAAAAATGCGATGGAAAAGGCCGCAAGCAGAGCTTATTATTCCTTGCAGGACCAAATAGATTAAAAACCAATTCCTTAAATGAAAAAAAAGACCACATTACTGGATGAGGTCGGAATGGATGATCTTAGTATTATAGGGGTCTATTCATCTTATGAGAACTATCGATTAGCTTTTTTACTGAACCTATACCTGGGTTGGCAATTCGAGCGTTTACCGCTAGACCTTGACATCAAGTACAAGGATACCTTCGTTCAATTCCCGATGTACAAAAGCAAGTATCATAATGGGGAAGTAGATGTTTTCCTGATCGCTAACCGGGTTACTAAGCAGGAAGACAAAAGAATCAGTACGGGACTCTTCGATAAGCAGGTAGAAAGGTCAAGAGTATATAAGCTTCTCCCAGAGCTCAAACATCTGGATTATTTGATAAAGATTGAGAACGAACAAAACATCATTTCTTTAGACGAACTGGTAAAAAAGATCAATCAAGCAGATCTAGACGCCAGTGCTTTGATCATCCCTAACAAACAAATAAAGTCCAAAGGACATTTGATTATCGATTAATTTTCTAATTTTACCCGCTTAAAGACCTTCAAATGAAACATAGTAAGAAAACGAAGATCGTATCAACGCTTGGCCCGGCAACCAGTAGTAAAGAGACCTTGCGTTCGATGATGCAGAACGGCGTTAATATTTTCAGGATCAATTTTTCTCATGCTGATTATGATGATGTGAAAGAACGTGTAAAAATGATAAGGCGTTTGAACGAGGAAGAAGGTTTCAATACAGGAATCCTCGCCGATCTCCAGGGACCTAAACTACGGGTAGGCGTTATGAAAGAAGATGTCATCGTTACTGATGGTGAAACGATAAAGTTCAAAACTGGAAAACCCTTTGAGGGAACGGCTGAAGAGGTTTACATGAACTATGATACGTTTCCGCAGGATGTTAAGGCCGGTGAGAAGGTCTTACTTGACGACGGAAAGCTCATATTTGAGGTCATAAAGTCCAATCGTGAAGATGAAGTAGAGGCCAAAGTATTACAAGGTGGTCCGCTTAGATCAAAAAAAGGGGTCAACCTCCCAAATACCAACATTTCCTTGCCTGCAATGACAGAAAAGGATGTAGAGGATGCAAAATTTGCCTGCTCCTTAAAAGTGGATTGGTTTGCTCTATCATTCGTAAGGTATGCAAGCGACCTTAAACTTCTTAAGAACTTAATAGAAGAACATAGCGAACATAAGATCCCTATCATAGCTAAGATAGAAAAACCAGAAGGTGTAAGGAACATTGATAAGATCATAGCTTACTGCGACGGTCTTATGGTCGCAAGAGGTGATCTTGGAGTCGAGATACCAGCTCAGGAAGTACCACTAGTCCAGAAAAAACTCGTTCAAAAAGCAAAGGAAGGTAGGATTCCAGTGATCATCGCTACACAAATGATGGAGACCATGATCACGAGCCTTACGCCTACTAGAGCTGAAGTGAACGACGTTGCTAATTCTGTCATGGACGGTGCAGACGCGGTTATGCTGAGCGGCGAGACCTCCGTTGGAAAATATCCAGTGCAGGTCATCAGGAAAATGTGTGAGATCATCAAAAGCGTGGAGGATTCACCATTGATAAAAGTACCGCATAGAGCTCCACACATTAAGACCAAACGATATATCACGAAAGCCGTTTGTTATCATGCTTCTACCATGGCCAATGAGATCGACGCGACTTCCATACATACCTTGACGAACAGTGGTTATACTGCCTTTCAGATATCAGCATGGCGACCTAAAGCGCATGTTCTGGCCTTTACATCCAATAAACGCATCCTTACCCAGTTAAGTTTGCTCTGGGGCGTTCGTGCATTTTATTATGATAAGTTCGTAAGCACAGATAAGACCATAGAGGATGTGAACAAGATCGCTATGGAGCATGAATTCTTGCAAAAAGGGGATTATTCTATCAATCTTGCATCCATGCCAATAGATAAAAAAGGCATGGTCAACACATTACGGGTTTCTCAAGTATAGAGCCGTCATTTGCCGGCAACTACGAATACGAATTCTCCTTTGGGTTTCTTATGTTCAAAGTATTCTAATACTTCGGCGAGCTTCCCGTTTACTGTTGATTCAAATTTCTTGCTTATTTCACGTGAGACACTTATAGACCTATCCTGTCCCAAATATTCCTTTAGATCTTGAAGGGTTTTTAAAACCCTGTAAGGTGATTCATAGATAACAAGCGTTCTTTCCTCTTCAGCTAAGGCGGTAAGTTTTTTCTTCCTACCTTTCTTCACGGGCAAAAACCCTTCAAATACGAAACGGTCTGATGGTATTCCGCTTTGAACGATCGCGGGAATTAAGGCCGTAGCTCCAGGTAAACAAATGACGTTTATCTTCCTGGCCACACATTCCCTTACGATGAGATAACCGGGATCGGATATTCCGGGTGTTCCCGCATCGGAGATAAGCGCAATGACTTCTCCACCTTGCAGTCTTGCTATTATCTGATCGACTATTCTATGCTCATTATGCTGATGATAAGACCGCATAGGTGTTGCTATAGCGTAATGCTTTAGAAGCTTACCACTTACCCTTGTATCTTCCGCCAGGACCTGATCTGCCTCTTTAAGGATATTTACAGCCCTAAAGCTGATATCTTCCAGGTTCCCGATAGGTGTGGGAACGATATAAAGTTGTCCCATGATCGATCAAATTTTTTTAGTAATTGCTTGATCCTTAATTTTTAGTAATAATCGGTCTTATCGTTTACAAAATTCATAATTTTACTGAACAAATTAGAGATGATGCAGCAATATGAACTGATAGAAAAGAAACTGGAGCAATTTATAAAAAAATACTACTATAACGAACTTATCAAAGGAGGAATATTATTCCTCGCTACAGGGTTACTGTACTTCATCATCATATTGACCCTTGAATATTTTCTCTGGCTTTCGCCGTTCTTCCGAGAGATCCTTTTTTGGGCTTTTATTTTAGTGGAAATATCCCTTTTCAGCAAGTTCATTATATATCCGGCCACAAAGCTTTTCAAGATCACTAAAGGTATCGACCATGAATATGCCTCTAAGATGATAGGCCGGTCTTTCCCAGAAGTAAATGATCGGCTTACTAACATATTGCAATTAAGGTCGATGCAGCAGGATTCCGACCTTGTCCTCAAAGGCATCGAGCAGAAAGCTGCAGAGATAAAACCTGTACCGTTCCAAAACGCTATAGATTTTCGGTCGAACATTCCTTATCTCAAATATGCCTTTTTCCCTATATTGATAATGTTATTGATCGCACTTACCGGTAAATATGAACTTTTTACGGATAGTTATGAGCGCGTTGTCAATTACAGGCAGGCTTACGAGCCGCCTGCTCCATTCGACATCAAAGTGTTGAACGACAGTTTAGTTACAACCGATCAAGGTACCTTTACCGTTAAAGCAAAGACCGTAGGCGATGTAAGCCCCAAATCGATGAAGATCCACATGGACAATGGACGCTCGTTCCTGATGAGAAGTAAGGATAAAAACAGCTTCCATTTTGATATTGAGCACCTTAGAGAATCGCGGTCATTCTATTTGAGTGCGAATAAGGTAAGGTCAAAGAACTATGATATAAAGGTGCTCAGCGTGCCTAGGATAGACAATATCAAATTAATGGCCGACATACCTGAACATACCGGAATGAGCGATAAACAAGTGGATGGGACCGGCAATATAGAAATACCCGAGGGAACGAATTTGACCTGGCTGGTCAATACGACCGCCGCAGAACAGTTAAGTATAGAATTGAACGACTCCGTCTATGAGTTCAAAAGAGAAAATAAGCGTTTTGCGTTCAGTAAAAAGCTCTTTAGCTCTTCACGCTATGTGATAAGTTCTTCAAACCAGTTCTTAAAGGATTATGACAGATTGGATTATTCCATCCAGGTGATAAAAGATGAACTTCCTGAAATAAATATACAAATGAAAAAGGATAGTTTAGATGCCGATAAGAAGTATTTCTCAGGAACTGTCAGTGATGATTACGGAATAAGCCGTATAAGCATAGTTTACTATCCAGTAGATAATGAGAAAAAGGGAAAGCGTATCGTTCTTAAAAAACCTCGGGCAACATTTGCCCAGTTTTATTATACCTTCCCGAATGAACGGCTAGACTTGCTTGAAGGTGAAACTTATGGATATTATTTTAAGACGTTGGACAATGATGGCGTAAATGGTTATAAATCAACGCGTTCATCTACCTATTTCTTTAGAAAAAAAACCCGTGAAGAGCAAAAGGAAGAACAGCTGCAGCGACAAAGTGAGAGCATTGAAAATATGGAAAAGAACCTGAAAGAACTTAAGAAGAATGAGTCAAATCTTGAAGAACTAAAAAAGATACAGCGAGAAAAAAATAAATTGGATTATGCGGATAAAAAGAGAATCCAGGATTTTATCAAGCGCCAAAAGCAACAACAAGAACTCATGGAAAGGTTTAACAAATCGATAAAAGAAGACCTTAATAAGCAAAATGACCGTCAGAAAGACCCGAAGAAGAAAGACCTCCTAAAAAGGTTAGAGTCCAACGAAGATAATATTAAAAAGAATAAGGATCTTTTAGAACAACTCAATAAGTATAATAAAAAATTAGAGGATGAAGACCTTCAAAAAGACCTGGAAGAATACGAAAAGGAAACGGAAAAGCAAAAAAGGAACCTTGAGGAGATCCTGGAGTTGACCAAACGATACTACGTTGAAGAAAAGACGCGGAAAATCACTAAAGAACTTGAGAGATTAGCTAAAGAACAAAAAGAACTGGCTGATAAAAAGAGAGAAAAAGAATCCCTTTCACAAGATTCCCTTAACAAGAGTTTTGATAAAGTATCCAAAGAACTTGACAGCTTACAGAAGGAAAATAAAAAACTAAAAGAACCTTATCCTATTCCTGACAACAGAGAGGAAAAGAAGTCCGTAAAAAAAGAACAAAAGGAGGCAAAACAAAGCCTGGAAAAAAGCGAGCAGTCAAGTTCAAAGAAGCAACAGCAACAAAGTGAAGAAGACGCAAAACAAAGCCAAGAGAACGCAGCCAGGAAAATGAAAGAAATGAGCCAGAAGATGAACAGCATGATGCAGATGGCAAGTCAACAGCAAGCCCGGGAAGATGCAGAAATGCTCAGAAGAATCCTTCAAAATCTGCTCGTTTACTCAAAAGAGCAAGAAACCCTAATGGAAAAGTTCAGGTCTATCAATGATCAAAGTCCTAATTTTGGGGAATATCTGAACAAACAAGCTACACTAAAGGAAAATTTCAAACATGTGGATGATAGTCTATTTGCGCTTGCTATGCGAAACCCCATGATAGGTCAGAAAATAACCGATAAGATCACTGAAGTAGATTATAATATTGACAAATCCCTGGAAAAATTAGCAGATAATCAGATAAGGGTTGGCACCTCAAAGCAACAGTTCGCTATGAAATATGCCAATGATCTGGCCAATATGTTAGACAACTCATTAGACCAAATGCAACAGATGCTAGGCAAAGGGAGTGGCAAGGGAGCTCAAGGTAAAGGTCAGGGAAAAGGTCAGGGAAAAGGAAAAGGTTTTCAGTTATCAGATATCATAAAATCCCAGGAAGAGTTGGCCAGGCAAATGAAAAAGGGGATGAAGAAAGGGAATAGACCATCCCAAAAAGGAAAGCAAGGAAAAAACGGAAAAAATGCGGGAGAAAAAGGAGGAAACAAAGGTAAAGGCCAACAGAACGGTAAAGGAAACAAAAAAGGGAATACGGAGAGCGAGAAAAGAGAGCTTTATGAGGTTTACAAAAAACAACAGATGCTCAAAAACCAGTTAAAGGACCTTATAAAACAGCAAGGTCTGGAAGATGACAGTGGTAAGCTGGAAAAATCGATGGAACAGTTGGAAAAAGAACTATTGATGAAAGGGTTTAGCAATGCTTCTTTAAAGAGGATGGAACAGATAAAACACGAGTTGCTCAAACTCAAGGATGCTGCTCAAAAGCAGAACATGAGCAATAAAAGACGATCCACCACAAATAAGAAAACGTTCTCTAACAGGTCCAAAGAACAGATCGATCAGGCAAAAGATTATTTTAAAAGGGTTGAAATTTTGAATAGACAAAACTTACCTTTGCAAATTAAATATCAATCCCTTATCAAACGTTATTTTGACCGAGAATAGAATAGATCTAATTGGAGACCATGGCCTAAGAAGGATTGAGAAAATCCAAATGTGGATCCTAAGGGTGGTCAAACGCCAGAATATGAATGTCGGTAATTTGACCTATCAGTTCATGAGCGATGAAAAGTTAAACGAGATCAACATCAAGTTCCTGGGACATAATGACTATACAGATATCATCACTTTTGATTATACAGAAGATCGTCAGGTATCGGCAGAAATTTGTATAAGCAAGGAAAGAGTTCTGGATAATGCCGATGAGCGTAGCCTTCCTTATGAAGAAGAAATGCGACGAGTGATGGTGCATGGTGTCTTACACTGTTTAGGCCATAAGGATAAAACCCAGGAAGAAAAAGAGCAAATGCGAAAAAAAGAAGATGAATGTTTAAAATTGTTCCACGTGGAACATAAAATTTAAAGTATATGTTTAATGAAGAATTTGATGTAGTTGTTGTAGGCGGCGGTCATGCTGGTTGTGAAGCAGCTGCGGCAAGTGCGAACATGGGTCACAAAACACTATTAGTGACCATGAACCTACAAAATTTGGGGCAAATGTCCTGCAATCCCGCCATGGGTGGAATCGCAAAAGGACAACTACTGAGGGAAATAGATGCTTTAGGTGGATTAAGCGGTGAAATATCAGATAAGACCGCTATCCAATTCAGGATGCTGAACAAGTCAAAAGGACCAGCAATGTGGAGCCCAAGAGTACAAAGCGACCGCATGCTATTTACGCTAGAGTGGCGAAAGAGACTGGAAGAAATACCTCAATTGGAATTTTATCAGGAAATGGTTTCGAATGTAGTTGTCAAGAATGGGCGTATTCAAGGCGTGAAAACTTCCTTAGGCCTTTTTATCAAATCCAAAGCAGTAGTTCTGACCAATGGTACTTTCCTGAACGGCTTGATCCATATTGGTGAAAAGAACTTTGGCGGTGGAAGATCTGGAGAAAGAGCATCTACCGGTATCACAAAAGACCTGGAAGAGCTTGGGTTCGAAACCGGAAGAATGAAAACAGGGACGCCACCAAGGGTAGATGGTAGATCGCTGGACTTTTCAAAAATGACCGAGCAAGAAGGAGATCCAGACCCAAGATGCTTTTCCTTCCTTAAAACAAGGACCCATTTAGAGGAAAATCAAAGGTCTTGTTACATCACCTATACTTCGCCTGAAGTTCATGATACCTTAAGGGCTGGTTTTGACCGTTCGCCGATGTTCAATGGACGAATAAAAAGTATTGGTCCAAGATATTGTCCTAGTGTTGAAGACAAGATACACAGGTTTGCTGACAAAGAAAGGCATCAGATGTTCATTGAACCCGAAGGATGGAATACTGTAGAGTATTATGTGAACGGATTTGCAACATCCCTTCCAGAAGACATACAATTTGAAGCTTTGAAAAAGGTCAAGGGTTTTGAGAATGTTCGATTCTTTAGACCAGGTTATGCAATAGAATATGACTTTTTTGCCCCAACCCAACTCAAACATAGTCTAGAAACTAAACTTGTGGATGGACTTTATTTTGCAGGGCAGATCAATGGTACAACAGGATATGAAGAAGCCGCTTGTCAGGGACTGATAGCGGGTATTAACGCAGCGCTGCAAACAAGAGAGGCTGAACCTTTCTTGCTGAGAAGGAATGAAGCATATATCGGTGTATTGATAGATGACCTCATCACAAAAGGAACGAAAGAACCTTACCGGATGTTTACTTCTAGGGCAGAATACAGGACTTTGTTACGACAAGATAACGCAGATGAAAGACTGACAGAGCTTTCTTATAGGATAGGTTTTGCTTCTGAACAAAGAATGAAAAAAGTAGAAGAAAAGGTTAAAAAAGCGGACCAGTTGAAGACTTTTATCCATCGATTATCCGTGGAGCCTAAGGAAATTAATCCTATATTAGAACAAAAGGGCTCATCACCTGTTAAACAGAAAGGGAAACTTGGGAAGATCCTTACAAGACCTAATGTCCATTACAAGGATATATCAAAGGTGGATGACCTTAATCGATATATAAAGGATAACAACTGCACCAGAGAAGAAGTCGAGAGAGCTGAAATAGAAATCAAATATGAAGGTTATATCAAGAGAGAGAAAGAACATGCAGATAAACTAAACAGATTAGAGGACCTAAAAATACCGAGCAATTTTAACTATGATAAATTACAGTCAATGTCTCTTGAGGCAAGAGAGAAATTAACTAAAATTAAACCTGAAACCGTTTCTCAAGCTTCAAGAGTAAGCGGTGTTGACCCTACGGATATCTCTGTGCTCCTTGTTCACATGGGAAGATAATGTTCCACGTGGAACAATTACTATGAAAGTAAAAGACCATTTCTTATCAGGTGAGTCCTTTGAATTAGTCAAAGATCCTCATTATGAATATTACAAAACAAAACCTGAGCTGGATATTGAAGCAATAGGTGAATATTATAATACGCCTGAATACCTTTCCCATCAAGAGAACTCAAAAGATGTAAAAAGTTTCATTTATAATATCGTGAAGCAGTATATGTTCACAAGAAAATATAAATGGATTGCCAGGTATGTAAATAAGGGTAATTGGCTTGACTTTGGAGCTGGTACTGGTGAGTTTCTGGATTTTTTGCCAGATAAATACTGGGAGAAAATGGCATTTGAGCTAAATAAGGGTGCTATTCAAAAGATAAAAAATAAGAACATACCTTATATTGCTGGTTATCAGGATACTAATACAAGGTTCGATGTCGTAAGTGCCTTTCATGCGATAGAGCATGTATTAGATATACAAGCGTGGTTCACTTTCCTGAAGCGTATCACCAAAGTAAATGCGATAATAGCTGTAGCCGTACCGAACTACAAAGCTTATGATGCTAGATACTATCAGGAATATTGGGCCGCTTACGATGTTCCAAGGCATCAGTATCATTTCTCAAAGAAGAGTATCCACCAGTTGTTCAGGGATAACGGGTTTCAACTATTGGATGAAAAACCTATGCCGTTAGATGCCTATTACATTAGCCTCATATCGGAGTCTTATAAAGGGAAAAAACGTTTATTCAATGCCTTGAAGGTTGGGTCATTATCTAACCTTAAAGCGTTATCTTCAAAGGAATATTCAAGTAACCTGTTTATATTTAGAAAATTAGACAAATAGACGAATTTGCACATCTAACAGAACTTATTAGTTTTGCTAAAAATAAAAAACATGAAAAAAATAAGTTTCTTCCTACTAATAGGAATCAGTATTGTTTCCTGTAATCAAGAAAAAACAGCTTACGTTGACAATCAAAAAGTCGTAGAACAGTATTACAAGCTTGAAGATATGCGCAAACGCTACGACAATAAACAAGAAGCGTTATCAAAAGAAATAGATTCCTTGGCTGCTCCTTTTCAAAAGCTTTATGATGAATATATGGCCAAGCGAGAAAGCATGTCCGATCAGGAAAGGAAACAAAAGGAGCAACAATTAAGACAAATGCAACAACGATTGCGGTCGAAGCAAAACCAGGAAGGAAGGTCCTTACAACAAAAAAGGGGAGAAGAAGCCGATTCATTGATCAGGGTCATGGAAAAAGAAGTGGCAGAATGGGCCGATCAAGAAGGATATACATACATCTTCGGGTCAAATCAATCATCTAACATATTATATGGCGATAAAAATAAGAATATCACGGATGAGGTTATCGAGATGTTGAACAAAGAGGATGAGAACAAGGGAGAAGAAAAGAAAACAGAATCTAAGGAATAATCCCATCTAATCCTTTAAATGTATAAGCTTTGTTAGCTGTAGGCTCATATCAGTTAGCAAAGCTTTTTGATTTACGTTACGGTCTAAATGAAAAATACAATCTTCCAGATTCTTCATGATAAGTGGATAGTTCTTATGATGAATGAACTTAGAGAATTTATCAAATGAAAAATCCGTATCCTTAGGCTTATAAAATACCAGATCGTACAGTTTTAAATTATTTAGATACGCTTGCCTAAAGAATTGTTGACAAAATAGAAGGAAACTGCGTTGATATCCTTTTTTCTCTCTGGATAGTTGGGTGCTCCATTCCATAAGATCCTGCATGGCCGCCGTGTTCTTCCTTACCAAAAAAGCATATCTCACCCAATCGATGAACCTTTTCTCATGATCAGCATCGTCATCGGTTTGTTGGACAAGACGGATCGCTTTAGAAAGGGAATGCTCGGATTGTTCTGCGATCATATCGGCTTTTATGTTATCCAGTTTGTAGTGAGCAACTAAATGATCGGTGATAAAAGAATTGCTCAAAGGGGTAAGCGGTATCTCCTGACAACGGGATAATATAGTAGATAATAAAGCTTCCTTACTTTCACTCATCAAAATGAGATAAGAATTGGCCGGAGGCTCTTCGATTACCTTTAACAACTTATTGCCAGCTTCCCTGTTCATGAACTCTGCGCCCCAAATAATCGCAACCTTGGCCTGCGCTTCATAGGGTTTTAATTTTAATGAATCCACAACATCTCTGGCTTGCTGAACATTGATAATGCCTTGTTTATTTTCAATTCCTATGTACTGAAACCAGTCTGAATGGTCTTGATAAAGTGATATTTTAGTGAATTCCCGCCAGTCATTGATAAAATCTGTCTTCCTGGGCTTGCTTTTTACGGTCTTGGTCGTATTGATCGGGAAAAATAGGTGAAGGTCTGGATGTGAAGCATTCTCAACCTTAAGGACCTGTTGCTTATTATCCTGTTCATTCCCTTGTGATAGAAGTACCTTAGCAATGTTCATCGCTAGTTTCAAGGGTCCAAAACCGTTCTTTCCAGTTAATAACAAAGCATGCGGGAATTTTCCGGTCGCCATCATATTATTGATGCTTCTCACCGCCAATTCCTGCTCCGGTAGATCTATCCTGTCCATAAAGCAAAATTAAAGAAATTACCTAAGCTTGACCTCGAACCGAAAAGACATTCTAGAAATTAAGTATTTTTGTAAAAAACTAAACCATGAAAACAATAGATGACCTGGAACTAAAGGGAAAAAAAGTGTTAGTCCGTGTGGATTTTAATGTGCCACTAAACGATGCATTAGAAGTTACTGACACTAGTAGGATAGAAGCGGCCAAACCGACCATTAAAAGAATCATAGAGAAAGGTGGACAGCCCGTATTGATGTCACATTTAGGAAGACCAAAGGCAAAAGAAAAGGAATTTTCACTGGAAAATGTTGTCGATAAGGCTACCGATATATTAGGAT